>DASZXE010000822.1:0-5037 GCA_035546475.1 Kofleriaceae bacterium | reverse complement strand
GGCTCGAGGTAGTCGTCGACGCCGACCCCCTGCACGGAGGCGGGCTCGTCGGCGGCGCCGGCGAGGCGGAGGCCGGCCTCGACCAGCGCCTCGCGGACCAGGCCGGCATCGGCGCCGCCGAGCGCGCGCAGCTCGACCGGCGCCGCCGCCAGCCGCGCGGCGACCACCGCCGGATCGGAGCCGAGCGCGTGCCAGAAGCCGACCGCGCGCGCGTCGAGGTCGGTCGCGCGCAACGCCTCGACCGGCGCCACGTAGCCGCGCGCCTCCAGGTTCTGCAGCGCGAAGTAGATCTCCGGCGCCGGCGCGACGTCGGCGAGCGCGGCCAGGATCTCGCCGACCGAGCGCGTGCCGTCGACGAACGGGGCGACCAGCGCGTAGGCGCGGCCGCGCAGGAGGAACTGTCCCTCGTCGGACAGGAGGAAGACCTGGTCGTCGCCGGCGACCTCGGCGCGCAGGTGGTGCTTGAAGCGGAGCACCCGGTCGAGCATGGCCGCAAGGTAGCAAACCCGGCGGGCGCGATGGCCGCGAGCGGCCCTCACCGCGCCGGCGATCACGCCGTCACGGCGCCGCGCGCTCGTCCTCGACGACGTCGCCGGCGGCGCGGATCTCCCGCTCGTGCGCCTCGTCGCGCCACGGCTCGGCGAGCGCGGCCTGGTGCCAGTCGCGCATCGCCGGCAGCTCGAAGATGCGCCGGCCGTACGCCGCCGCCTGCGCGGACAGGCCGAAGCCGTACGTCCGCCAGCGGAAGACCACCGGGGCGAAGAAGGCGTCGACGGCGGTGAACCGCGCGCCGGCGAGGAACGGCCCGCCCCACCGCGCGAGGCCGTCGGTCCACAGCTCGTCGACGCGGGCGACGTCGCGGTCGAGCGCGGCGGACGGCGCGTGCAGCCGCACCCGCTGGCCGGCGCTCATCGAGCACTCCGACCGCAGCGCGCCGAAGCCGGCGTGCATCTCGGCGCACGCCGACCTCGCCCACGCCCGCGCGCGCGCGTCGGCCGGCCACACCTCGGGCCGCCGCTCGGCGACGTACTCGACGATCGCAAGGGAGTCCCATACGATCACGTCGCCGTCGTGCAGGCACGGCACCCGGCCGGTCGGCGAGAACGCGCGGAACGCCGCCCACGACGAGCCGCCGGCGAACGGCACCAGCCGCTCGGTGAACGGCACCTCGAGCTGGCGGAGCAAGAGCCACGGCCGCAGCGACCACGACGAGTAGTTCTTGTTCGCGATGAACAGCTCGAGCATGCGGCGACGGTACGCCCGCGCGAGCGCGCGTGCGCGATCGATGACGCGATGCAGCGCGCGATCGAACGATCCTCGTCGGGCCGCGGCATTGACTCGCGCGCGACCGGCGCGGATAGTCCGCCGCACATGCGCATCGGCGTCCCCAAGGAAATCAAGACCCAGGAGTTCCGCGTCGGCATGACCCCGGCCGGCGTGCAGATCCTCACCAACCACGGCCACGAGGTCCTGGTGGAGCAGGGGGCCGGCCTCGGCTCCAGCATCCCCGACGAGCACTACGTCAAGGCCGGCGCCCGCATCGTCGCCACCCGCGACGAGGTCTGGGGCGAGGGCGACATGGTCGTGAAGGTGAAGGAGCCGATCGCGCCGGAGTTCCCGCTGATGCGGCGCGGCCAGATCCTCTTCACGTACCTCCACCTGGCCGCGGCGCAGGAGCTCGGCCACGAGCTGCTCAAGCGCGGCGTCGACGGCGTCGCCTACGAGACGATCGAGCCGAGCCCCGGCGACCTGCCGCTGCTCACGCCGATGAGCGCCGTCGCCGGCCGGATGGCCGTGCAGGCGGGCGCGACCTACCTCGAGCGCGAGCGCGGCGGCAAGGGCGTGCTGCTCGGCGGCGTCCCCGGCGTGCGGCGCGGGCGGGTCTGCATCCTCGGCGGCGGCGTGGTCGGCGCCAACGCGACGAAGATCGCGGTCGGCCTCGGCGCCAACGTCACCGTGCTCGACGTCAACCTCAAGACGCTCGCCTACCTCGACGACGTCTACATCGGCCGCATCTCCACGCAGTACTCCGATCCGATCAACATCGAGCGCTGCGTGCTCGAGAGCGACCTCGTGATCGGCGGCGTCCTCATCGCCGGCGCGCGCGCGCCGCGGCTGGTCACCGAGAAGATGGTGAAGCAGATGGAGCCGGGCTCGGTGATCGTCGACGTGTCGATCGATCAGGGCGGCTGCGTCGAGACCGCGCGGGCGACGACCCACGACAACCCGACCTACGTCGTCCACGACGTCATCCACTACGGCGTGGCGAACATGCCGGGCGCGGTGCCGCGGACGTCGACCTACGCGCTCACCAACGCGACGATCCGCTACGTGACGAAGCTCGCCGACAACGGCCTCGAGGGCGCCCTCAAGGCGGACCCGGTCTTCATCAGCGGCCTGAACACGTTTCGCGGGACGGTGCCGCACAAGGCGGTCGCCGAGGCCCTCGGCGTGGCCCACACGCCGTACAAGGCCTAGCCGCCTGGCTCCAGGCTTCGCGCCAGACCGCGGCCCGGGCTGCGTTCGTGAGCGAGGGGCCAAGGTCCGCCCGGGACGGTCGATGGCCCCGCTCGGTCCTCGCCGATGGGCGGATCCCGCCCTTGCAAGTGCCCGGAACTGCAAGGTCTCTGGCGCGCGACTCGCGGGAATGCGGCGGGCTGTGGCACCGGTAGAGTGAAGTAGACCGCCGTGCTGGGACGAAAGCCGAACCGACGCCAGGAGTTCGAACGGGTCGCGCTGCCGCACCTCGACGCGCTGCACGGCGCCGCGTACCGGCTCGCTCGCAACCCGCGCGACGCCGAGGACCTGGTGCAGGAGGCGCTGCTTCGCGCCTATCGCTTCTGGGACACGTTCGAGCAGGGCTCCAACTGCCGCGCGTGGCTCCTGCGCATCCTGACCAACACGTACATCAACGAGTACCAGCGCCGCCGCCGGCAGCGCGAGGTGCTCGACGCCGCCACCGCCGAGCAGGGCGCGGTCGACGGCGTGCTCATCCACGAGGGGGCGCTCGTGCAGCGCCACCCCGAGGGCGTGCTGCTCGACCGCAGCGTCTCCGACGACGTCCAGCGCGCGCTCGATGCCCTGCCCGCCGACTTCCGCACCGCCGTCGTGCTGTGCGACGTCGAGGGCCTGTCCTACAAGGAGATCGCCGACGTCATGGATTGCCCGGTGGGCACCGTGATGAGCCGGCTCTTCCGCGGGCGCCGCCTGCTGGAGACCGCGCTGCGCGGCTTCGCCATCGACGCCGGCTACGTCCGCGCCGAGCCCGGCGAGGCTGGCGACGACACCGAGGCCGGCGCGCGCCGACCCACCCCCGCGGCCGACGACGCGGCCGCCCCCATCGACCTGGCTGCTTACCGGGCACGCAAGTCATGAAGCCACTCTGCGAAAACATCGAGACCCTGGCGATGACCTTCCTCGACGGCGAGCTGGCCGGCGGCGAGGCTCGCGAGCTCGAGCTCCACCTCGTCGACTGCGGCCCGTGCCGCGCGCAGGTGGAGCAGGCCGCCGACGAGCCGGAGCGGCGCCGCCGCCTGCTCGCGCCGCCGCCCCCGCCGGAGCTGCTGCGCGCGCGCGTGCTGCGCACCCTCGACGACGAGGACCGCCGCCGCCGCCGTCCGCTGACCGCGTGGGTGCTGCCCGGCGGCGCGGCGCTGGCCGCGGTCGCCGCGCTGGCGGTCTTCGTCGGGCTGCCGCGCAGCGCGCCGGCCGGCGCCGCCGTCGACAAGGAGGCGGTCGCCGCGGTGACGCGCAACCGGCCGCTCGAGGTCCGCGGCCCCGCGGTCGAGCCGTGGGTGCGCGCGAACTTCGACGGCGGCGTGATGCTGCCGACCTTCTACGGCGGCGACGTGAAGAGCGTCGGCGCGCGCATCAGCCGCGTGCTCGACCGCGACGCGGCGGCGCTCAACTACCAGGTCGACCTGGGCGGTGACCTCGTCGAGGTCGACATGTTCGTCCTCGACGCCCACGGCCTGCCGTTCCGCGGCGAGAAGCGCAACGTCGGCGGCCGCACGCTGTGGCTGAGCCAGGCCGACGGCTGGAGCATCGTGAAGCTGCGCGACCGCGCCGAGCGCGCGTTCGTGTTCGTCAGCGCCGGCCTCGACGTCGACGAGCTCGCCGACCTGGTCGGCCAGACGAGCCTCATCCGCCAGATGGAAGAGCGCCGGTAGCGGGCGGATAGCCCCGGGGGTGTGACGGGGGGCCGCGGGCGGATTTGGCGCGGCCCGAAACGCGCGCCGGGGCGAACGAAACGATATCATCGCCGCCGGATGAAGCAGCGCCGCATCCTGCTCGTCGACGCGGACCAGGAGTTCCAGCGGTTCCTGGTCAAGGAGCTGGGGCCCTACGGGTTCGAGATCGTGCGCGACGACTCGGCCGAGGCACTGACGCGCATCCCGCAGGTGCTGCCGGCGGTGGTGATCATCGCCGTCGACGATCCGGACAAGCGCGGCTATGCGCTGTTCAACAAGGCGAAGAAGGGCGCGGCGGCGAACGTCCCGGTCATCCTGGCGACGTCGACGATCATGCCGGAGGTGTTCGCCGGCCACCGCAAGCTGAAGGTCCACGCCGACGAGTACTTCGACAAGCGCACGCTGAGCCGGCCCGAGCTGATCGGCAAGTTCGACAACCTGCTCGGGCTCGGCGAGATCCTGCCGTCGAACCCGGACATGGCGATCCCGTCGAACCCGGACCTGGCGCTGCTCGTCGAGGACGACATGCTGGTCGACGACGACGTGCTGGTCGACGAGGTCGACAGCGCCGAGCTCGACCTCGGCGCGATCGACGACCTGCTCGTCGACGAGCGGATGGCGCCGGAGAACGACCTCCTGCTCGGCGACCTCGATGCCGAGGCCGATGCGGCGTTCGCGATGCTGACGGGAGGCGAGGAGGAGAGCCTGCCGGAGCCGGCGCCTGCGCCGCCGGTGGCTGCGGTGGCTGCGGTGGCTGCGGTGGCTGCTGCGCCGGCGGTGGTCGCCGAGCCGGCGCCGGCCGCGGCGTGGTCGGGTCCTGCGCCGAGCGTGGCGCCCGCGACCGCGC
>DASZXE010000821.1:0-6761 GCA_035546475.1 Kofleriaceae bacterium | reverse complement strand
CCCGCGCCACCCGCGCCGCCCGCGCCACCCGCGCCGCCTGCGCCACCGGCGCCACCGGACGTCGACGAGGAGGATGGCTCCGAGCTCGACGAGGCGACCGACCCCACCGAGCCGACGGAGCCCGGCGAGCCGACCGAGCCGACCGAGGCCACCGGGCCCGACGAGCTGTCCCCGTACGAGCGGGCGAAGGAAGCGGCGCAGGCGGAGGCCGACGCCGCCGAGGCGCGCAGGGACTCCGCCGAGGCGGGCGAGGATGAGTGGCAGGCCCAAAAGGACGCGAAGCAGGCGCTCGAGGACGCGAAGCAGGCGCGCAAGGACCAGGCGCGGGCCTGGAAGGACGCGAAGGAGGCGTGGAACGATCAGGCGAAGGCGTGGAAGGAGCAGGCGCGCGCCTGGGGCGATGCGTGGCAGGCGCAATGGCCGTGGCCCTACCAGACCGACGAGGCCGACGAGGCCGATGCGCCCGACGCCCCCGATGCCGCCGATGCGCCCGACGCTGCCGACGCCCCCGAGGCGCCCGACGCCACCGACGCTGCCGACGCCCCCGACGACGACGGCCCGTGCGCCAACGCCACCGGCGCCGGCGACAGCGAAGGCGAAGGCGAAGCCGCCAGCGCCGGCGACGGCGAAGCCCCCGAGCCGCCGGCGCCCCCGCGCGACCGCCACGGCTCGGTCGTCTCGTTCGGCCTGGTCCCGTTCGCCTCCGTCGACTCGCCTGGCAGCGGCCGCGTCAACCTCGCCCTCGATCTGATCGCCGGCTCGCGGCACCGCCTCGGCGTCCTCGGGATCGCCGGCATCGCCAGCGTCGTCGACGACAGCGCCGACGGCCTCCAGCTCGCAGGCATCGCCGCCACCGCCGGCACCGTCCACGGCGCGCAGATCGCCGGCATCCCGTCCGTCTCGCGCCGCAGCGCCGGCGTGCAGCTCGCGGGCATCGCCGCCGTCGCCGGCCGCCGCGCCGACCTCCAGCTCGGCGGCATCGCCACCGTCGCCGGCCATCGCGCGGACGTGCAGGTCGCCGGCATCGCCGCCACCGCGCGAGGCGCCGGCCTCCAGCTCGCGGGCATCGCCTCCGTCTCGCGCCGCGGCGCCGCGATCCAGCTCGCCGGGATTGCCTCCGTCGCGCACGGCGACGCCGGCCTCCAGCTCGCCGGCATCGCGAACGTCGCCGGCGGCACGCTGCACGGCGCGCAGCTCGGCCTCATCAACGTCGCGCACCGCAGCGACGGCCTGCAGCTCGGCCTCGTCAACGTCGCGCGCGACGGCGGCGGCACGGCCCTCGGCCTCATCAACGTCGTGCCGGGCGGCCGCACCGAGCTCGAGGCCGCCGTCGACGATCAGGGCATCGAGACGCTCGTCCTCCGCCACGGCGGCCGCCGCTGGCACAACGTCTACGGCCTCGGCAGCCACGCCTCCAACCTCGGCGCCGACGACATGTCGGATCGCGATACGTGGATGTACGGGCTCGGCGTCGGCCCGACGCTCCACAACGGTCGGACCACCGTCGACCTCGAGGCGATGGCGTGGCACGTCATGTACGGGGACCAGGCGCCGCTCGGCCACACGCCCGACGCGCTCAACCTGATGACGCAGCTCCGCGTCGTCGTCGGCCTCCCGGTCGGACGCCTCCACCTCGTCGGCGGCGCCGCGGCCGACCTGTTCATCACCACCGACGACACGCGGCCGACGACCGGCGCGCGCTACGCCGGCGGCACGATGTCGCCGGCGACGCACATGGCCGAGGACGTCCGTGTCAACCTCTGGCCGAGCCTGTTCGTCGGCGCGCGCATCTGACGATCTCGCGACGCATCGCGATGTCGCGTAGTCGGATGGTCGGTCCGGAGTGCCGATCTTCCCGCGCGTGCCATCGAATTCGGTGCTGGTGCCGCTCACCCGCGGGCGGTTAGGATCGCGGGAATGCCACGCACACCACTGGCGTCGTCCCTGCGCCGGCTCTGGCGCGATCTCACCCTCTCACGCCGCACCGGCGTCCCGGTCGACGAGCTCCGCGACCGGCGCGCCGACGAGGCCGCGCGCCGCGAGCAGGGCCGCCGCGGGCTGACCCGCCGCGCGGTCCTCGGTGGCGCGGCCGCCGGCGCGGGTGCCCTCGCCCTGCCCGGCCGCGCGCGCGCCGCCGGCAGCGATCCGACCGTCGCGATCATCGGCGGCGGCATCGCGGGCATGACGTGCGCGCTCACGCTGCTCGACAAGAACATCGAGTCGACCGTCTACGAGGCGTCCGGCCGCATCGGCGGCCGCATGTTCTCGAACCGCACCGGCTACTGGTCCGCCGGTCAGGTCAGCGAGTGGGGCGGCGAGCTGATCGACACCGACCACCAGACGGTGCAGGACCTCGCCGCGCGCTTCGGCCTGCCGCTCGACGATCTGATCGCGGCGCAGGATCCCGGCGCCGACGAGATCTACCGCGTGTTCGGCAGCTACTACGCGAAGAGCCAGGCCAACGCCGACTTCGACGCGATCTTCCACGCGGTGAAGGCCGACGCGAAGTCGGCGCCGTTCCCGACGACGTGGGACAGCTACACCGCCGCCGGCGCCACGCTCGATCACCTGAGCGTGTACGACTGGATCGAGAGCCGCATCCCCGGCGGCCACGCGAGCCCGCTCGGCCGGGTGCTCGACCTCGCCTACGCGATCGAGTTCGGCGCCGACACCACCGAGCAGTCGTCGCTCAACCTCATCTACCTGCTCGCCTTCCAGCCGAAGCCGTACGATCACACGCTCGCGATGTTCGGCGTCTCCGACGAGACCTACCACATCCGCGGCGGCAACCAGCAGCTCCCCGAGGCGATCGCGGCGTACCTCGGCGACCGGGTCGTCACCAACACGCGGCTGTCGCGCCTCCGCGAGACGCCGAACGGCCGCTACCGCCTCACGCTCGAGTGCGGCAACCAGACGAGCGAGCAGGTCTACGACTACGTCGTGCTCGCGCTGCCGTTCTCGGCGTACACGTTCGACTACAGCCAGGCCGGCTTCGACCCGCTCAAGCTGCAGGCGATCAGCGAGCTGGGACGCGGCCACAACGGCAAGCTGCACCTGCAGTTCGATCAGCGCCGGTGGCGCGGCGCCGGGCCGTGGCCGGAGCTGTCGAGCGGCACCAGCTACGCCGACACCGGCTACCAGTCGAGCTGGGAGGTCACGCGCGCGCAGCCGGGCACGCCGGGCATCCTCGTCCTCTACTCGGGCGGCAGCGTCACCGACGGGATGCGCAGCCCCGCGTTCGCCACCGCGACCGACCCGCGCGTGCGCGCCGACGCGCACGACGGCCTCGCGCAGATCGCGCCGGTCTTCCCCGGCCTGTCGTGGAACGGCAAGGCGACCCAGTCCGTGTGGCACAGGGCGCCGCTCTTCAACAACTCGTACGCGTACTACCGGCCGGGCAACTACACCGCGTTCGCCGGCTACGAGATCGAGCCGCAGGGCAACGTCTACTTCTGCGGCGAGCACACGTCGATCGACTTCCAGGGCTACATGGAAGGCGGCGCGTCGACGGGCAAGGCGACCGGCAAGGCCGTCAAGAAGGCGATCCGCGGGAGCTGAGGACCGCGAGCGCCGCTCGGGCCGGGTCGTTCTGCGTCGAGATCGGACTCGGGGCTTCCTTCCCGAGGCAGATCGAGCGAGAGGGGACGTGAACCTTCACGCTTCCGCGAGCAGGACCGGCTCGACGGCGCGGAGGAAGCGGTCGACGTGGCCGCCGGGCCAGTAGCTGCGGCGGCACCGCGGGCAGCGGGTGAAGTCGTCGAACGCGGCGAGCGCGGCGGCCGGTACGCGATCGCGGACCGCCTCGCGCCCGACCGGCTCGAGCGCGACGTTGCAGCGCGCGCAGCGGGTGAAGAACCGCGCGGGGCGCGGCGCGTGGCCGAGCGCGCGCAGCACCTCCGCGAGCTGGCCGGGCGGGTCGTCGGCGTGGACGAGGATCGACGGCTGGTAGCGCTCGGCGAGCTGGCGCGCGCGGGTGACGAGCACGTAGCCGTCGACGTGGGCGCGATCGAGCTCCGCCGGATCGCGGCTGCGCCGCAGGTACGGCGCGTCGAAGCCGAGCAGCCGCAGCCAGGTCGCGAGGTGGCCGAGCATCTCGTCGCACGCGAGCCCGGGCTCGTCCTCCGCCATCGACTGAGTATGGCGTGGATTCCGCGCGCGGCCGCGACGCGCTACAAGGCGGCATGGCGCAGGCGAGCAGCGATTCCCCGACGGGCCCCTCGAGCGGTCCTTCCGCCGGCTCCGCGGTCGGCTCAGCGGCCGGCTCCTCGGCCGCTGCCACGACCCGGCTGGCCGCCCTCGAGCACGGCACCGACAGCGCGACGGCGCTCGCCTTCTTCGACGCGCTGCCGGCGGTGACCATCGACGAGATGCTCGGCGCCTGGCGCGGCAGCGGGCTGCCGACCGGCCACCGCCTCGACGGCCTGCTCGAGAAGTTCGGCTGGCACGGCAAGCGCTTCGACAGCGCCGACCTCGGCCACCCGCTGGTCTTCGACCGGCCGGGCGGCGGCACCGTCGATCTCCATCCGTTCTTCGTGCCGTTCGGCTTCGTCGTCCGGTACCCGCGGCTGCTCGGCGGCGACGGGGCGGCGCGCGCCTTTCGCCGGCTCGCGCCGCTGCTCCGCACGCGCACGCCGCGCGCCCGCCTGCGGATGGTCGAGCAGCGCGGCGTGGTGAGCGCCGCGATGATCTACGACGACCTGCCGATCTGCGACGCGTTCCGCCGCGTCGACGCCGACACCCGCCTCGGCCTCATGGACGCGCGCGGCATGCGCAAGCCGTTCTTCTTCGTCCTCCGCCGCGAGCCCGCGCCCGCCGTCTGACACCGGAGGCGATCCGGCGGCGCCGTCCGGCGACCGGACCGTGCTTCGGTGAAGGTCATCCTGCGCGCGAGCTCCTCCACCCGGGCGCGATCCGCGCGCTGCGCGAGGATCCGGGAGCGCCGCCAGTCACGTCGGCCCGGTGCTCGACGGCGTCCTGCTGGACTCCCTCCACGGCGTGGAGGGCCACGCCACCCGCACCCTGCTCGACGTGCGGGCGTCAGCGAGGCGCGCGAGGAGCGCCGGGCCGCAAGCTCGCGCCTCGCCGCGTGCGCGTGCTGCGCGACGCGCTCACCGAGCTGATCGCCGGCATGCCCTCGCCGATCGAGCCTCATCCGCCCCCCGACCGCAGGTTGGCGCGCGACGGCGGCCCGGTCGTTCAGGGATGCGAAAGGTGCGTGGCGTCCCATGGATATGCACCACGAAGGACATGCACCATGAGCGCCCATCGTCACGGTCTCGGCCACGACCTCCGCCGGCTCGTCGAGCTCGGCGTCACCCGCCGGCGGATGTTCGGCATCTTCGCCGGCGCGGCGGCGCTGCCGCTGGTCGGCGCCGCGTGCACGACCGACGGCGCCGGCGCCGACGCCGTCGATGCCACGAGCGGCACCGACGGGGCACCCGGCGCCTGCTCGACGATCCCGGCCGAGACCGCCGGCCCGTACCCGGGCGACGGCACCAACGGGCCCAACGCGCTGGCGGTGTCGGGCATCGTGCGGCGCGACCTCCGCTCGAGCTTCGGCGGGCCGACCGGCACCGCCGCCGGTGTGCCGCTGACGATCACGCTGGCGCTCGTCGACGCGAGCAACGGCTGCGCGCCGCTCGTCGGCCACGCGGTCTACCTCTGGCACTGCGACCGCGACGGCAACTACTCGATGTACTCGGCGGCGGTGCAGGGCGAGAACTACCTGCGCGGCGTGCAGGTGACCGACGCGGCGGGCCAGGTGACGTTCACGTCGATCTTCCCCGGCTGCTACTCGGGCCGGTGGCCGCACATCCACTTCGAGGTCTACTCGACGGTGGCGGCGGCGACCGCGGGCGGCAACGCGATCGCGACGTCGCAGCTCGCGCTGCCAAAGGCGACCTGCGACGTCGTCTACGCGACCGGCGGCTACGCGAGCAGCGCGACGAACCTCGGGCAGATCTCGCTGGCGACGGACAACGTCTTCCGCGACGACCAGGCGGCGAACCAGCTCGCGACGATGAGCGGCAGCGTGGCAGCCGGCTACACGGCGATGCTGACGGTCGGCACCAGCGGCTGAGCCGCGGGCACGGGCGCGGCGGTGCGCCGGGCGGTGACGCGCGTGAACCGTCTTGCGCGTTGCTCGCCATCGCCGGTCGAGATTCTGGAGGTTGGCGAGGTCGTCGCACTGCGCGCCGTCGAGCTCGAGGAGCGGCGCGGCGGCCGCGCGTCAGTGGCAGTGGATGAGGAAGCGGAAGCTCGAGCACGCCGTCGAGATGTCGGCGTACTCGTCGTGCGCGAGCGGCGTCGCGCAGTGGCCGATCGGCTCGTGCCAGGTCGCGCCGGTCGCCAGGTCGAGGTAGCCGCCGCCGTAGCTCATCCAGACGTCGACCGCGTAGTCGACGCTGTGGTTGTGCCAGTCGAAGTAGGCGGTCTGATCCGCCGGCACGTCGATCGACGGCGGCGTCACCGTCATCGCGCACGTGTTGCTGACCTGGATGTGCACGTGGTTCATCGTCGTCGCCGGCGCGTCGGGCATCGCGTCGACCGGCGCGTCGACGGGGCGGGCGTCGTTGGCGGGACCGTCAGTGGCGGCGGCATCGGCCGCGGCGCCGTCGCTCGCGGCGGCGTCGTCGATGGCCGCGTCGCCGGTGCTGTCGCCGGTGTCGTCGTCGCCGTGGCTGCCGCCGCACGCGGCGGTGAGCGCGGCCGCCGCGAGCGCGCCGGCCGCGAGGGCGACGGCGATCGAGGGCGCGCGGCCT
>DASZXE010000820.1:0-2361 GCA_035546475.1 Kofleriaceae bacterium | reverse complement strand
CGACGGCGCGGCGGCGGTGGGCACGGCGGCGGCGCTGCTGGCGATCGCCGGCGGCGGGCGCGCGGGCGTGGCGAGCGCGCCGCACGACGGCTGCGATCTCGACACGCTGCTCGGCGCGGCGCGGGCGGCGGCCGCGGGCGCGGCGGCCGGTGCGATCGCCAGCGCCGACAGCGACGTGCTGAGGCTCGAGCTCGGCGACAAGGTCGTGGTCGCGGCGGATCCGGCGATGCGGCGGCTCTACGAGCTGATCCGCCGGCTGGCGAAGAGCGACCTGCCGGTGCTGGTCCACGGCGAGACCGGCGCGGGCAAGGAGCTGGTGGCCGCGGCGCTCCACCACGGCTCGGCGCGCGCGAAGGGGCCGCTGGTGTCGATCAACTGCGCGGCCTTGCCGGAGACGCTCGCCGAGGCGGAGCTGTTCGGCCACGAGCGCGGCGCGTTCACCGGCGCCGGGCAGCGGGCGGGGCTGCTCGAGTCGGCGTCGGGCGGCACCGTGTTCCTCGACGAGATCGGCGACCTGGCGCCGGCGATCCAGGCGAAGCTGCTGCGCGCGGTCGAGACCGGCCGCATCACGCGGCTCGGCGACAGCCGCGAGCGCGCGATCGATCTGCGGCTGGTGGCGGCGACCCATCGCGACCTCGCGCTGGAGGTCGCGGCGGGCCGGTTCCGCCAGGATCTCCTGTTCCGGCTCAACGCCGCGCGCGTCGTGGTGCCGCCGCTGCGCGACCGCGGGCGCGAGATCGTGCTGCTCGCCGAGCACCTGCTGGCGGCGGCGTGCCGGCGGCTCGGCCACGAGCCGGTGCCGCTGTCGGGCGAGGTCGTGCGCGCGCTCTACGCGCACCGCTGGCCCGGCAACGTGCGCGAGCTGAAGAACGTGATGGACTTCGCGGCGGTCGCGGCGATGGACGCGGATCGGATCGAGGCGTGGCACCTGCCGGAGCACCTGGTGCCGGCGGGCAGCGACGAGGCGACGGCGGCCGGCGCGGCCGACGGGCCGGGCGCGGTGGCGGCCTCGGCGGTGCCGGCGGTGCCGCGCCGCTTCCGCGCGATCGACGAGGAGGTGGCGGAGCTCGAGCGGCTGCGCATGGTGCAGGCGCTGGCGGCGTCGGGCGGCGTGCGCAACCAGGCGGCGGCGATGATCCAGATGCCGCTGCGGACGTTCGTCACCAAGCTCAAGCGCTTCGCGATCGTGCCCGCCGACTGGGAGAAGCTCGAGCCACGTTGATCGACGACGACGCGCTCGGGGAGTACCAGGTCGTGCGGCCGCTCGGCCGGGGCGGCATGGGCCAGGTCTTCCTCGGGCACGACCCGGTGCTGGACCGGCCGGTCGCGATCAAGCTGCCGTCGGCGGCGGTACCGAGCGCGGCGGCGCGCGAGCGGTTCCTGATCGAGGCGCGGGCGATCGCGCGGCTCGCCCACCCGAACGTCGTGGCGGTCTACCGCGCGGGCGAGACGCGCGACGGGCGGCCGTTCCTCGTGCAGGAGCTGGTGCGCGGGCGCAGCCTCGACCGGCTCAGACCGCCCTTGCCGGCGGCCGAGGTGCGGCGGATCGGCGTCGAGATCGCGCGCGGGCTGGCGGCGGCCCACCGGCGCGGGGTGCTGCACCGGGACCTGAAGCCGGCCAACGTCATGATCGCCGACGACGGGACGGTGAAGCTGCTCGACTTCGGCCTCGCGAAGCTCCGGCCGATCGACGAGCCCGGCGCCGGCGCGCGGGCGGAAGGGCAGGGGGCGACGGAGGCGACGCCGGAGACGCGCGACGGGCGGCGGCCGGCGGTCGAGGCGACGCGGGGTGTAGAGGATGCGAGCGACGCGATCGCGGGCGATGCGGGCGATGGGATTGCGGCGATCGATGCGGTGGACGCGATCGATGCGGTCGATGCGGTCGCGGCGACGGCGGATGCGCCGGTGCCGCCGACGCTGTCGCCGAACGCCTCCTCGGGTGCGCCTGCGTCGCCGTTGCCGATGCGGTCGCCGTTGCCGGCGGCGACGCCGCGCGGCTCGCCGGACGTCGCGCTGACCCGGCCGGGCGTCATCCTCGGCACCCCGCGCTACATGGCTCCCGAGCAGTGGCGCGGCGAGCCGGCGACCGAGCGGACCGATCTGTACGCGCTCGGCGCGGTCCTCTTCGAGCTCGCCAGCGGGCGCGCGGTCTTCCTCGGCCGCGATCTCGATCAGCTCCGCGCGCTCGCGACGACGCACGACGCGCCGCGGCTCGCCACCGTCGCGGCGGCCGTCGATCCGGCGCTCGCCGCCGTCGTCGATCGCGCGCTGTCGCGCGACCCGGCGGCGCGTCCCGCCAGCGCCGACGCCATGGCGCAGGCGCTCGCCACGGCCGGCGCCGGTCCCGCCACCGACGACGCC
>DASZXE010000819.1:0-7355 GCA_035546475.1 Kofleriaceae bacterium | reverse complement strand
AACGCGAGGGCGGTGCGCTCGCCCATGTCAGTGCGGCGACGCCGCGGCGTCGCGCCGGTCGATGCCGTCGTAGGCGCGCTGCGCGATGCGCCGCTCGCCGCGCGGCCGGTGCTGCGGCAGGGCCGCCGCCAGCAGCATCGCCTCGCACAGCTCGCCGAACGAGATGCCGGCCGACGCCGCGATGCGGGGCAGGAGGCTCTGCTCGGTCATGCCCGGCACGGTGTTGACCTCGAGCACGAACTCGTTGCCGGCGTCGCTGACGATCATGTCGACGCGGGTCGCGCCGCGGCAGCCGAGCGCCGCGTGCGCGCGCACCGCCTGCGTCAGCACGCCGCGGTAGCGCTCCGGCGACAGCCGCGGCGGGATGAAGTAGTCGCTGGCGCCGCGGGTGTACTTGGCGCCGTAGTCGTAGAAGTCGCTCTTCGGCGCGATCTCGACGGCGCCGAGCGCGCGGTCGCCGAGCACCGCGACCGAGATCTCCTGGCCCTCGACGTAGCGCTCGACGAGCACCTCGCGGTCGAAGCAGCCGGCCTCCTCGATCGCGGCGGCGAGATCGCTCTCGCGCTGCACGATCGTGACGCCGACCGAGCTGCCCTCGCGCGCCGGCTTGACGACGCACGGGTAGCCGAAGTCGCCGTGGCGGGCGACGAGATCGTCGGCGTCGGCGTCGGCCACGTAGTAGGCGGGCGTCGGCAGGTTGTGGAGGCGGAACAGCTCCTTGGCCTTCACCTTGTGCATCGCCAGCGCCGACGCCAGCACGTCGGAGCCGGTGTACGGGATGCCCATCGTCTCGAGCAGGCCCTGCACGCAGCCGTCCTCGCCGTAGCGGCCGTGCAGCGCGATGAACGCGACGTCGATGCGGGCGGCGCGCAGCACGAGGTCGAGGTCGCGCTCGACGTAGATCGGCTCCGCGCGGTAGCCGCGCCCGCGCAGCGCCTGGAGCGCCGCCTCGCCGCTGCGCAGGGACACCTCGCGCTCGCTGGACAGTCCACCCATCAGGACGCCGATCGTTCGGTTCTTCATGGCTGGTCCGACGCTACGGACCGTGTCCCCCAGGGGCAACTTTTCGACGGCGCGCGGCCGGCGCGACGGCCCCCCGCGGCTTGACGGATCGCGTGAGGCAGGGGTATCCACGTCCGACCGCGCCGACCGGCGGCGGCGGGCGCCGGTGGCGCCCTCGCATCGAGGACACCATGGCGAAGACCGACAAGACCGAGAAGGCCGACAAGCCCAGCCGCGCGGCGCGGGCGGACAAGGCCGAGAAGCCCAGGGCGGACAAGCCGAAGGCGGCGAAGCCCGAGAAGGCCGAGAAGGCCGACAAGCCCGACAGGCCGGAGAAGGGCGACAAGGCGCCGCGCGCGGCCGCCCCGCGCGGGAAGAAGCCGTCCGAGAAGACGGACAGGGCCGAGAAGCCGTCGCGCACGCGCGGCGAGAAGGCGACGCGCCCGGTCCGCGGCAAGGGCCGCACGCAGCAGATCGAGCCGATCCCGCTGCCCGAGGGCGAGCCGGAGCCGCTGGTGATCGAGACCGAGGCGACGCCGACCGCCGGCTTCGTCGTCGATCCCGCCGTCGAGGAGGCGCCGCCGGCGGCCGCCGAGGCGGTGCTCGCCGACGACGACGAGGACGCGCTCCACGATCGCATCGTGCACGAGGACGAGCTGCCGCTCGCGACCGAGCCGCCGGCGCTGTCGCCCGAGGAGCAGGAGCTCGCGAAGATCTACGGCGACGAGCTGGCGGCCGCGCCGCCGGCCGCCGCGCACGGCGAGTTCGCCGATCGCCGCACCGCCGACGAGGACCGGCCGATGATGCCCGAGATCAACGGGCGCCAGGAGCGGCAGAAGCGGTGGGAGGAGCGGCGCGACGAGCGGCGCCTGCGCCGCGAGCAGGAGCGCCAGGAGCGTCAGCGCCGCCGCGGTGGTGGCGGTGGTGGCGGTGGCGCGCCCGGCGGCGAGCGCCGCGACCGGCCGGAGCAGCGCGGCGACAACCGCGATCGCTTCGAGAACCGCGATCGCGACCGTGGTGGCGAGGGGCGCGGCGAGCCCCGCGCCGAGCCGCGCGCCGAGGGCGATCGCCCCGCCGAGCGCGCCTTCCCGCCGCCGATCACGCTGCCCGGCATCTCGCCGGTCGGCGCCGCCGAGCCGGAGGCGGCCAGCGGCGCCGGCGTCATCCGCGTCGGCAACGAGCTCGGCGACGCGGCGTGGGCCGTCTTCTCGTCGATCCGCGGCGCGCAGCCGATGCCGGTGCGCCAGCTCGCCGGCATGATGCGCAAGCGCGGCCTGCTCGACAACGATCCCGAGCAGGCGTGGCCGCACCTCAAGGCCGCGCTCATCGGCGACGAGCGCAGCTACCGCTCGCTCGGCCTGCGCCCGCGCATCGTCTACCGCGGCCGCGACCTGTTCGGCCCCGGTCCGGCGGCGCAGGGCGCGACCGCCGCGGCCGAGGGCGAGCTCGCCCGCGCGCTGTCGGCGATGGCGGTCGCGACCCACCGCACGCTGAAGGCGCGCGTCGCGGCCGCCAGCCAGGCCGGCTTCGAGCGGCTCGCCCACGCGTACCTCGTCTCCGCCGGGTTCCGCGACATCGCGTGGATCAAGCAGGTCGAGGGGATCAGCTACGCCACCGCGCTGCCGCCCGATGGCAGCACGACGGTGCTGGTCAGCGCGCGCTCGGGCGACACGCCGGTCGACCGGCGCGGTGTCGGCGAGCTGCGGGTCGGCGTCGAGGCCAAGGGCCTGCTCGCCGGGTACCTGCTCGCCGCGCGCGAGCTGTCGGCGGAGGCCGAGCGCGAGCTCGAGCGCCCGGGCCGCTCGCTGACCATGCTGGTCGGCGACAGCTTCGTGAGCGCGCTGCTCGCGGCCGGCATCGGCGTGGTCACGGCGGCCGCGCCGGTCCGCTACGTCGACGAGCAGCTCCTCGGCGAGCTCCTGGCCGGGTGACGGCCACGGCCGACGCGCCGGCGGAGGCAGCGGCGGAGGCAGAGCCGCGCGCGCCCGGCGGCGCGGTGCGCTGGCGCTGGCTCGGGCGCATCGACCACGCCGCCGCGGTCGCCGAGCAGGAGGCGCGCCGCGACCGGATCCTCGCCGGCGACGGCGCCGCCGAGGCGGTGCTCCTCTGCGAGCACCCGCCGGTGATCACGCTCGGCCGCAGCGCGGACCGCGCGCACGTGCTGCTCGCCCCCGACGAGCTCGCGCGCCGCGGCGTCGCGCTCGTGCAGGCGTCGCGCGGCGGCGACGTGACCTACCACGGCCCCGGCCAGCTCATGATCTACCCGGTCGTGCGCGTGCGCGGCGGCCTGGTCGCCTTCCTCGCCACGGTGGCCGGCGTGCTGGCGCAGACGTGCGCGGAGCTCGGCGTCGAAGGCGCCGCCTTCCGCCGCGAGCCGGCCGGTCTCTGGCTCGGCGACGCCAAGCTCGCCGCGTGCGGGCTGCACCTGCGCCGCCAGGTCGCGATCCACGGCTGGGCGTGGAACGTCGCGACGCCGCCGGAGGCGTGGCGCGCGATCGTGCCGTGCGGCCTGTCGACGCCGGTCGTCTCGCTCGCCGAGGCGTGCGCCGCGCGCGGCCTGCCGCCGCCGCCGCCCCTCGACATGCTCGCCGCGCGCATCGGCCCGCGCCTCGCGTCCGCGCTGATCACCGCGAGGGCCCGCCGCGACGAAGCAGGCGAGCGCGCGTAGCCGCGAGCCGGCCCGACGCAACTCGATGTAGAGTGTGACCGTGGGCCTGCGCATCGCGGTCATGTTCAACAACGACTTCGAGTTCATCGAGGGCGCCGGCACCGACGCGGCGGCGGTGCGCGCGTCGTCCGAGTCGATCCGCGACGCGCTGGTCGCCGCCGGCCACCAGGCGGAGCTGATCACGATCCAGGGCCGCGATCTGCTGGCGGTGGTCGGCCGCCTCGAGGGCGAGCGCTTCGACCTGGTCTTCAACCTGTGCGAGTCGCTGTGCGGCATCGCCCGCAACGAGCTGGCGGTGCCGGCGGTGCTCGACCTCCACGGCATCCCGTACACCGGCAGCGACACCATGGGCCTCGGCCTCGCGCTGTTCAAGCCGCGCACCAAGGACATGCTGATCGGGCGCGGCATCCCGACGCCGCCGTACCGGGTGATCGAGCGCGCCGCCGACATCGATCGGATCGCCGCCGAGCCGCGCGACTATCCGTGGTTCCTCAAGCTCGCCAACGAGGACGCGTCGGTCGGCATCACCGAGGCCAACGTCGTCGCCGACGGCGCCGCGCTCGCCGCCCGCGCCCGCGCGCTGTTCGCCGAGTTCGGCGAGCCGCTGCTCGCCGAGCGCTACGTCGCCGGCCGCGAGGTCAACGTCACGATGCTCGGCTCCGGCGACGAGGTCGAGGTGCTGCCGCTCCACGAGATCGACTTCGCCGCGATGCCGGCCGGCCGGCCGCACATCGTCAGCTACGCCGCGAAGTGGGACGAGCAGCACGTCGACTACGCCGGCACCAAGCCGGTGCCGCTGCGCGACGCGTCGCCGGAGCTGGCCGCGCGCATCGAGGCGACCGCGCGCGCCGCGTGGTCGGCGATCGGCCTGCGCGACTACGGCCGCGTCGACCTGCGCATCGACGCCGACGGCGTGCCGTGGGTCATCGACGTCAACCCGAACTGCGACATCTCTCCCGACGCCGGCGTGGCGCGGGCCGGCGCCGCCGCCGGGCTCGACTACCCGGCGCTGATCAGCCGCATCGCGACGCTCGCCCACCGCCGCTGGCTGCGGGGAGCCAGGGCATGAGGCGCGCCGCCGCGCTCGCGCTCGCGCTGGCCGCGGGCGTCGGGTGCGGCCGCCGCTCGCCGACCTCCGCGGCGAAGCCGCACGACGCGTCGATCGATGCCGCGCCGCGCGGGCCGCGCGCCACCACCGTCGCGCTCGATTCGGTGCAGGTCGAGCTGCACGGCCGCGCCGACCACGTGATCGACGCGCGCGCGCTCGGCCGCTCGCTCGCGCGCTGCCTGATCGAGAGCGGCGCGCCGGTGGTCGCGCTCGCCGAGCAGGCGCCGCCCGGCCAGGTCGTGCGCCACCTCGAGCTCGTCCTCGAGATCGGCGTGCAGGAGCCGCAGGCCGCCGGCGACGAGCTGGCCGTGACGATCGACGCCGCCAGCCACTGGACCGACGACGCGCTGGCGCCTGCGCCGACCGCCTCGATCACCGGCGCGGCGACCCCGCGGCCGGCGCGGCGCCCCGACGTCGATCCGGTCGACGCCGCGACCGCCGCCGTCGTGATGGAGCTCGAGCCGCGGCTGTGCATCGAGCTGACGACCCGCGTGCAGGTCTGGGCCGACGACGATCTGCGCACCGCGCTGGCGGCGACCGATCCGGCGGCGGCGCGATGGGCGCTCGAGGTCGCGGCCGATCGCGATCCGCCCACCGACGGCGCGGCGCGCGTCGCGCTCATCAACGCGATCGCGCCGCACCTGGCCGGCGATCCGGACGTGCGCGACGCCGCCATCGACGCGCTGGTCGCGACCCACGATCCGCACGCGGTGGCGCCGCTGACCGCGATCACCGACGTCGACGACGAGGCCGCGCTGATCCGCATCATCGCCGCGGTCGCGCGGCTCGGCGGCGACGACGCCCGCGACTACCTGCAGGTCATGACCAGCCACCACGACCGCGCGGTCGCGTTCGCCGCCCGCAAGGCGCTGGCCGCGCTCGGGCCGGCGCCCGCGCCCGCACCCTGACGGCCGGCATCGCGGCCCGGACGGTCGGGTCGATCACGAGCTGCTCACGTGCCGCTCACGTGCCGCTCAGGCGCCGCAGCTTCTTCTGCAGGCCGAAGCGCGACAGGCCGAGCATCCGCGCCGCGACGGTCTGGTTGCCGCGCGCGCGCTCGAGCGCGGCCGTGACGTACGCGCGCTCGAGCGCGTCGACGGCGGGCCGGAGCTGGAGGTCCTCCGGCGGCGCCGCGCCGGGCGCCGGCCGCGGGCGCGCGGTCACCGCCTCGGGCAGATCGGCCGCGTCGATGACCGCGCCGCCGAGGGCGATCGCGCGGGCGAGCGCGTTCTCCAGCTCGCGCACGTTGCCCGGCCAGGTGTGCTCGTTGATCGCCCGCCACGCCGCGCGGGTCAGGGTCGGCAGCGGCCGGTCGCCGCACAGGCGGCGCAGCAGGTGCTCGACGAGGCCCGGCAGGTCGGCGCGGCGCGCGCGGAGCGGCGGGATGACGACCGTGATGACGTCGAGCCGGTAGCGCAGGTCCTCGCGGAAGCGGCCGGCCGCCACCAGCTCGGTGAGCGGCCGCTGGCTGGCGGAGACGACGCGGACGTCGACCTTGCGCACCCGCTCGTCGCCGACGCGGCGGACCACGCCGTCCTGCAGCACGCGCAGGAGCTTCGCCTGCATCGCCGGGCCGGTCTCGGCGACCTCGTCGAGGAAGAGGGTGCCGCCGTCGGCGACCTCGAACAGCCCCTTGCGATCGCGGTCGGCGCCGGTGAACGCGCCGCGCACGTGGCCGAACAGCTCGCTCTCGAGCAGCGCCTCCGGCATCGCCGAGCAGTTGACGGCGACGAACGGCCGGTCGCGGCGCGGCCCGCTGTCGTGCAGCGCGCGCGACCAGCTCCTTGCCGGTGCCGCTCTCGCCGACGACGACGACCGGCAGCGCGACCTGCGCCGCCCGCTGGACGACGTCGAGCGCGGCCAGCAGCTCCGGCGAGCTGCCGACGATGCCGGCGACCCCGGGCCCGAGGCGGTCGCGGCTCGGCGGCAACCGGCCGCGCGCGACGACCAGCTCGGCCTCGCGATCGACGACCTCGGCGGCGAGCCGCTCGCTCAGCGCCTCGATCTCCGCCTTGCCGCGCCGCAGATCGTCGGCGAGCGTCGCGTTCTCGATCGCGACCGCGGCGATGTCGGCCAGCTCGAGCACGAGCGCCGCCGCCTCGTCGTCGAAGGCGAACGGCCGCAGCCGGTGGTCGACGTACAGGCAGCCGGTGACGCGGCCGCGCTGGCGGAGCGGCACCGCGAGCACCGAGCGCAGGCGCAGGGCGGCGACCGAGGCCGCGTCGCCGAACCGCTCGTCGAGGCCGGCGTCGACGGTGATCACCGGCTCGGCGGTGGCGATCGCGCGGGCGGCGATCGACCGCGACAGCGCGCCCGGATCGGCGAGCGCGCCGGCGGCGAACCCGCGGGCGACCACGACCTCCAGCTCGGCGCGCGGTCCGCGGGCGAGCAGGAGGAAGCCGCGCTCGCCGGCGGTGAGCTCGATGGCGGCGTCGATGACGTCGTCGAGCAGGCGGTCGAGCGACTGCTCGCCGTTGAGCCGGCGCGACAGGGCGAGCAGGCGACGGAGGCGGGGCGCCTCGCCGTCGTCGGCGTTCGCGGCGGCGCCGCGCGCGGCGGCCGGGACCTGCGCCGAGC
>DASZXE010000818.1:0-3453 GCA_035546475.1 Kofleriaceae bacterium | reverse complement strand
ATCCCCGCCTCGAGCGGCGCCGCCTTCCCGCCGCCACCACGGCTGCCGCACGCCGCCAGCGCCACGCCGACGAGCGCCACCGCGACCGGTCGCATCATCTCGTGAGCCGCCATCGGCGCCGCCGGGAGCATGAACCGTCAGCCCGCGCCGCGCACGAAAACGACATCGCCCGGATCGTACGAGCCGAGCGGCCGCGCGCCCGGCTCCCCCTCGACGAACCCGAGCCGCGCCAGCAGCGCCCGCGACGCCGCGTTGGCCGGCTGCACCGACGCCCACACCTCGCCGGCGCCGCTCGCGGCCAGCCGCTCGACGAGCCACCCGACCGCCTCGGTCGCGTAGCCGCGCCGCTGGTACGCCGGGCCGACGAGGTACGCGACCTCCGCCCAGTCGCGGTGGCGCGTCGCCTCGATCCGCCCGATGACGTCGCCGCCCACGCGCCGCCGCACCGCGAAGTTCAGCCACACCTCGCCCGCCGGCGCGTCGCGCTGCAGGTGCGCGATCCGCTCGCGGAGCGCCTCGACCGTCGTGACGTCCGGCGCCGGCAGGTGGCGCGCGACCTCCGCGTGCCCGAGCGCCGCCACCAGCCCCTCCGCGTGCGCCTGCGCGAGCGGCTCCAGCGCCAGCCGCTCCGTCCAGCCGACGAGCACGGCCGCGATCAGCGCGCCGCCGCCGGTACCGCAGCCGCCGACGGCACCGCCGCCGCCGGCACCGTCAGCCCCGGCGTCCCCTTGCCGATCACCGTGATCGGCTCGAGGTCGAGGCCGGCCGGCGTCGCGTACGACGTGTAGCTGCCGAGGCCGTACGCGATCACGCCGAACGGCGCCGCCGCCTCGATGTGGTGGGTCCCGCCGTCGAGCAGCGCGACGCCGATCTCGCGCGCGCCGATCGCCTGGAACGACGCCGCCACCGGCGCGCCGTCGACGGCGATCGCCAGCCCCGGCGGCCGGATGATCATCAGGTGGTTCTGGCCGTTGGTCCCCGCGTTGTACGAGGTCGGCATGATGAAGTCGTAGTCGCTGCGCCACTGCTCGGCGGGGATGAGCATCGTCAGCGACGGGTCGCCACGCTGCGCGCCGCTCTCCTCCTGGCCGACCATGTACTGCGCGACCGACACCGCGCGCGTCGACTCGACGCGGAACGCCTCGCTGACCTCGAGCTCGAGGAACTCGCCGGCGGCGAGCACGCGCGACGCGAACGGCCCCGCCTGCGTGCTCACCTGCACCGCGGTGTCGTCGAACGCCGCGATCACGCGGATGAGGTTCTTGCCGTTGATGCCGCCGTCGCCGAGCGGCGCGCCGACGTAGTCCGAGCCCCACGTCTCGACGGGCGGGAGCTGCTCCTCGAGGTGATCGCACGCCTGCGAGTGGTACGGCACGTACGCGCAGGTGTGGCCGCCGAAGACCTCGATCGGCGCGCTCGCGGCGATGCGCGTGCCTGTCAGGTCGTTGCCGTCCTCGGCGCAGGTGTCGAAGACATCGCACTCCTGGCCGAACGGCGTCGAGTCGCACTGGGCGTCGTGGTGGAAGCCGGGCCGGCCGTCGACGCACTCGGGCGGCGGCGCGACGGTGACGTGTGCGACCTCGCCGCGGTTGATCGTGAACGTCAGCGTGCCGCCGCGCGGCGTGCGGGCGATGCGGCCGCCGGCGTCGGACTGGATCTCGCCCGAGGCGGTGAGCGTCACCGTCGTCGGCGTCGGCGTGGTGCCGACGATCGCGAGGTAGCCCGGGTAGCGGATCGACGAGTAGTCGTCGCCGAACGGCCCGGTCGAGCCGGTCCGCCGCGACAGCGGATCGTAGCTGGCGCCGACGTAGCGGCCGGTCAACGCGTGCGCCGGCAGGAGCAGCGACGCGTCGTTCGTGTAGCTGAACGTGCCGTTGACCGAGTACTCGAACGGGTTGTACTGGGTCGCGATCACCGGCGTGTCGGAGACCAGGCGGTAGGCGCCGTCGCCGACCATGAGGCTGTTCCACGAGCCCTCCGGGATCGCGAACGACTGGCCGTTGACCCACGGCAGCACGATCGCCTCGAGCGCGCCCGGCGCGATCGTCGTCTCGTGGACGGTGGCGCCGCCGCGCGTGACCTTGACGTGGGCGTCCTCGGGCGACGGGTTGGCGACGACGACGCGGAAGTCGAAGACGTCGACCGGCAGCTCCGTCGTGTTGGCGAGCGGCACCGGCCAGTACTCGCAGCCGACGTTCGACGACGACCGCTCGGCCTCGGCGCAGACGTCCTCGCAGTAGCCGTCGCTGCCGCAGGTGTCGTTCCAGTCGGCGCAGTCGCGGCCGTAGCCCCACGAGCCGTCGGCGCAGACCATCGACACCGAGCCGTCGCACCGCCGCTGGCCGGGCGCGCACGCGACGCAGCCGAGCGTCGGGTCGCAGGCGTCGGGGCAGTCCTCCGCGTCGACGTGCGAGCGGCCGTCGTCGCCGCAGGTGTAGTGGGTGAGGCCGTCGCAGCCGCCCTCCCCCGCCGTGCAGGTGCCGGGCGGACTGCCGTCGTCGTCGCCGCCGCCGTCACCCCCACCGTCGCCGCTGGGGCCACAGGCGGCCAGCGCCGCCGCGAGGACGATCACGCTCCAGGACACCAGTCGAACTGCGCGCACGGAGCCGACCCTACGCCGCCGGGGCCCCCGCGATCCAGGGACATGGTGTGACTTGGCGGCGCGGGCAGGTCAGGGCTGGCGAGCGCGGAGCTCGCGCGGCTCGGTCCCGTACGGACCGTCGCCGGCGCTCGGGCCTCGAGGCGCGGCGCCGACCAGGCGGTCGAGGGCCGCGAGGTAGCGGCGCGCCTTGCGGACCGCCAGCTCGTTGGCGAGGCGGCGCTCGGGCCAGCGGGACAGCTCGGCGGCGACGACGCGCTCGAGCGCGGCCTGGACGACGGCGCGATCGCCGCGGGCGACCAGCGTGGCGCGCGCGTGGAGGACGTCGACGAGGAGCGCACCGTCGCCGGCGGCGGCGCGCGCGCGGGCGAACCACGCCTCGCCGTCGGGGCCGCCGAGGAAGCGGCTGCGGCCGGCCTCGAGCGTGCCGAGCAGCAGCTCGCCGTCGGCGTCGTGGAAGCCGGGCCGCAGCGCGACGCAGCGGGCGAGCGTCGCCGTGAGGGTCCCGACGTCGCCGAGGTGGCGGAGCGGCTCGAGCGCGAGCTCGACGGCGTCGCTCGACGCGATCCAGAGCAGCGGCGGGACGTCGGCGGCGGTGGCGGCCCGGAGCTGCGCGTCCCACGCGTCGCCGCCGCGCGCGCGCGCCTCGCGCCACGCCGGCGAGAGCAGCCCCAGGTTCGCGTCGGCGCAGGCGGCGAGCAGCGGGTGGAGGCGCGTCGCCAGGCGCGCCGCCTCGTCGGCGCGGCCGAGCAGCGCGGCGTCGTCCCAGTCGTCGAACAGGAAGCCGATCGCGTACTGGCAGAGGGCGTCGGCGTGCAGCCGGCGGAGGCCGCGGTGGTGCGGATAGGTGAGCG
>DASZXE010000817.1:0-2103 GCA_035546475.1 Kofleriaceae bacterium | reverse complement strand
CAGCGAAGCCCGAGGCCCGGACCGTCGCGAAGGCGCCCGCCGAGGCCCAGCCCGAGGCGAAGCCCGACCCGAAGCCGGCGGCCGGCGCCGCGAAGGCGAAGCCGTGACCACCTCCGACGACGACGCGCTGCTCATGCGCCTGCGCGACCTCTCGCTCGTCGACCTCGACGCGCTCCTCGCCGGCGCCGGCGGCGACGCCTACGCCGACCTCGTCATCACCTACGCCCTCGACCTCGAGGACGCGCTGCGCGCCGCCCGCAGCCGCGCCGGCGAGCTCCTGCGGATCCTCGCCGGCACCGATCCGCTGGCGCAGCTCGACACCTCGCCGGCCGCCCGCGCCCGCGACGGCGGACGCGAGGCCGCCGAGCGGACCTCGCGCCGGCTGACGTCGCGCGCCCAGGCGGCGCGCGCCCTCGGCCGCCTCGACGACCTCACCGCCAGCCTCTACCCGAAGCTGATCGAGGCCGACAGGCGTCGGGTGGGACTGTGACGAGTCGCGGGCGCCACCGAGGCCGGGCCGCGAGGCGTGGGCCGCGCGCGACGCTCGCTTCGGGGTAGCGCGACGACGCGCCCGAGCGCGCTCCGCGCGAGGCGGCCCGGGTGGATGAATGTCGCCGCGGGCGCCCAAGGAGCCGCCGCCGGCAGTTGTCTCACCGCCATCGCCCTCCCTATAGTGCGCTCGAATGTCGGGGGAAGAGGCCGACCTCCTCGCGCGCGCCAGGCAGGGCGACACCTCCGCCTTCGGCGCCCTCGTGCGCCGCTACCAGCGACGCGTGTACGCAGCCGCCCTCCACCTGACCGGCAATCACAGCGACGCCGACGACGTCGCGCAGGAGGCGTTCGTCCGCGCGTTCCGCGGGCTCGCCACCTTCGACGGCCGCTCCGACTTCTTCACCTGGCTCTACCGGATCACGATCAACACCGCGCTGAACCGGCTGCGCTCGACCCGGCGCACGGCGGCGCTCCACCAGGCGGGCGCCACCGAGGCCGCTCAGCTCGGCGGCCGCCCCGAGGGGCTGGGCGCGCCGCAGCTCGCGCCCGACGAGCAGGCGGCGCTCGGCCGCGAGGTCCGCGAGGTGCTGTCGGCGATGGCCGAGCTGTCGCCGACGCTGCGGGTCACGCTCGTGCTCGCCACCGTCGAGGCGATGAGCCACAAGCAGATCGCGAAGATCCTCGGCGTGCCGGAGGGCACCATCGCCTGGCGCGTCAACGAGGCGCGCCGGCTCCTGCGCGCCCGCCTCGCCGCCCGCGCCGGCCCCGGCGAAGCCGACTCCGAGAACTGACTCCCCGACGGCCTCGATCCCGTGGTATCCGCAGAGGTCGAGTCCGCGACGCCGTCTCCTTCCGCTCCTTCGTCTCGACTCCCCATGAGCGACGACCTCGACCAGTTGATCCGCAAGGCCGCGAGCGCCCACCTGGCGCTGGCGCCCGCGAGCGTGCTCACCACGCCCGGGGTCGCGGACGCGCACGACGAGAACGATCTGGTGGCGCGAGCGATGCGGCGGCTCCACGATCCGGCGTACCTCGCCCAGCTCGCGCCCCTCGATCCGGAGGCAGTGATGATGTCAGAGCCCGACCACGATCCCGATCGCGACCCGCTTGCGGCCGCGCCACCTGCGACGCCGTCGACCGGCGCGACCGACGACTCCGGCCTCCACGACATCCGCGCGCTCGCCCACACGGCGAAGCTGCGCATCTCGCGCAAGATGCCGGCGATCACCGAGGCGGACGACGAGCTGGTGGCGTCGACGACCGGCCAGTTGAAGGCGATCGCGCTGCCGGAGCCGGCGCGGCTGGTGTCGCTGCCGGACCTGCCGCAGACGGCCGACGCCGAGCTGGCGCGCGCGACGGCGCTCAAGATCGAGGCGCGCGGCGGCTCGGCGACCGCGGCCGCCGAGCTGACGGCGTTCGAGCAGGCGCGGCCGAAGAAGCGGACCGCGCTGTGGGTCGGCCTCGGCGGCGTGGCCGTCGCGGCGGCGGTGGTCGCGGTGGTGATGGCCGGCGGCTCGAAGAAGAAGACGGCGGCGGGCGCCGGTGACGGCAGCGCGGTCGCGATGGCGACCGGGCCGCGGGCGCCGACGATCGAGGCGGTGCCGACCGCGC
>DASZXE010000816.1:0-4589 GCA_035546475.1 Kofleriaceae bacterium | reverse complement strand
GGCCACCTGGGCGACGTCCGCGGAATCCACGCGCTGCTCGAGGCCTACCAGAGCAACTGGCGGCCCGACATCGTCGCCGAGGCGATCGCCGCGCTCGGGCCGGCGGTCATCCCCGAGCTGCTCCGCCTCGTCGAGGAACGGCCCGCGCTGCTCAGGCGCGCGACCGCCCGCGGCGTGTTCGACACGCTGTCCGCGGCGGCGCTCACCGACGCGATCCTCGACCGCCTCGACGCGCTCGCGGCCGCCGACGCGGCGACCGTCGTGGCCGCCGCGACGCCGCTGCTCGAGCTGGTCAAGGCCAGGGCCGACGTCGCGCGCGCGGTCGCCGACCGCCTGCTCTCGCTCCACCCGTCGCTCGGCGACAAGGGCGCCGGCAAGGAGGCCCGCGCGCTGGCCCGCAAGGCGGCCGCGCTGCGCGACGCCGACGACCCGGCGGCGACCTGAGCCGCCGCGACCGGCGCCGGACGAGGCGTGCGTCGAGGAGGAACAGCCCCGCCGCGTCGGCGCCAGCGGCCCGCGAGCCCTCCGTCGCGGGCGCAGGCCGTCCGTGTCAGTCCGCCGGGCCGGGCGCCCGGGCCCAGCCCTCGGGGTGCGGCCCGAAGCGGGCGACGTACGCGCCGAGGAGCCGCTCGCCGTCGAGCGCGAGGCCGTCGCGGAAGAGGCAGCTCACCAGCAGGCGCAGGCTCTGCTCGCGCGCGCCCGGATCGCCGTCGAGGGCGCGGAGGAAGGCCCGGATCGCGGGGCGCCAGCGGCCGAGCCGCCAGTACGTGATGCCGAGGTTCTCGAACAGATCCGCGGCGCGCGCGTCGTCGTCGGGGCGGAGGGCGCGGACGGCGTCCTCGTAGGCGGAGGCCGCGGCCTCGAACGCGCCCGCCTCGTAGGCGCGGTTGCCCCGCTCGAGCGCGGCGTCGACCTCGTCGACGTCGTCGGCGTCGACACCGTCGCCGTCGTCGGCATCGTCGCCCTCGTCGTCCGGCGCCGCCTGGCTCACGGCGTGCTCCAGCGGCCGTCGTCGGCGAGCGCGAACGTCGCGCGCACCTCGCCGCCGCGCCGCACCGCGCCCGACCACCGCCACACCAGCGCGTCGCCGTCGTCGAGCGCGAGCTCGACCTCGAGCCGGTCGCCCGCCGCCACGTCGACGGCCGCCACCGGGAACAGGTACTGCCCCCAGTGCGTCTGCACGCCCGGCGCCGTCGACAACGTCACGCCCGGCGCCAGCTCCGCCTCGAACCAGCCGACGAAGCCGCGCAGCCGGCCGTCGCGCGCCGCCGTGAACGCGAGCGCGTGCGCGCAGCGGCCGAGCGGCCCCGGCGGCACGAAGTCGTGGAACGGCGCGCCCTCCGCGAGCAGCACGCCGGGGCCGACGTCGAGCCGGTGCGCCTCGGCGAGCGCGGGCGCGAGCGCCGGCGACAGGTCGACGCCGTAGAACGGCGCCTGCCAGACCTCGACCTCGCGCACGCCGACGTCGGCGGGCGCCAGCCAGAGCCGCACGCGCGACGGGCACCAGCGTCCACCCGGCCGCAGCCACCGGCCCGCCGCCGCGATCGCCGGCAACATCCGATCGTCGACGAGGAACGCGCCGAGGAACTCGCTGACGATCAGGTCGACCGGCTCGACCGGCGCCAGCCCGAGCAGGTCCGCCTGCTGCACCGTCACCCGATCGGCCAGGCCGTTGTGCTCGACGAGCGCTCGCGCGAGCCCGGCGATCGGCATCGACTCGACCGCGTGCACGCGCGCGCCGCGCCGCGCCGCCAGCATCGCGAGCACGCCGCTGCCGGTGCCGGCGTCGAGGACGACGTCGCCGGGCCGCACGAGCGCGCGGATCGCCCGCTCGTACGCATCCATCCGGTGCGGATCGAGGAGCAAGCGGCCGTGGTACGACAGCGGCGCGTCGTGTCCTCCCCCGTGCATCGTGCCGCGCGGGCTCACGGCGGCAGCAGGCGGTCGATCACCGCGTCGAGCGCCGCCCGCCGCTCCGCGTCGCCGCCGTGGATGTGGCGGTAGCGCTCCCACTGCTGATCGATCAGCGCGCGCCGCGCCGCCGGCGGCGGGATCCAGCCGAGCTCGAACGGCTCGCCGTCGATCGGCCGCGCCGCCGCGTCCTGGAACTCGAACGAGATGCTGATCCGCGGCGGGCTGCCCGGCCGCGCCATCGCGCCCCAGTGGAGCAGCCGCGACGTCCAGCCGAGCACCGACCCGGCCGCCGCCGGCAGCGCGCGGATCGCCTGCAGGAACATCACCTCGGTCGTCGCGCGCGGGTTCGGGTACTGCGGATCCCACGGCGCCGGGACGACGTACATGCAGCCGTTGTCGGCGGTGGCGTCGGTCAGCGGGATCCACAGCGACACCGCCTGCGGCCGGCCGTCGTCGCCGAGCTCGGCGTCGGTGTGGTCGCGGTGCGGCGCCCAGCCGCGCGCCTCCGCGGCGTCGAGGCGCCAGGCCCAGAACGACGGCATGAGCCGCGCCGCGCCGCCGAACGCCGCCGACGCGTGCTCGCCCAGCACCGCCGCCAGCTCCCACGCGCCGTCGAACGCGAACGACGCCAGCGGCGGCGCGCCGGCCGCGCGCACCAGCTCGATCGCGTCGCGGCAGCGCGCCACCAGCGCCGGCGGGATCGACGGCGCCGACGTGAAGTAGCCCTCGGTCCAGACCGCCTCGCGCACCGCCTCGCGATCGATCGCGCCGGCGAGCGTCCACGCGCGCGGCGCGCCGATCGTCAGCCCGCGTCGGGCGGCCTCGTCGCCGAGCTCGAGCATCGCGCGCGAGCTTACCCTCGTCAGGGCGTCTCGCGCAGGATCACGAGCCCGCGGCCGAGGTCGGCCACGTAGAGGAGCCCGCCGACCAGCCGCACGCCGAGCGCGCCCTCGAACGGACCGCCGCGCGCGGTGCCGGGGTCCCACGTGTTGTAGTGCGCGACCTCGCGCGGGTGCAGCGGGTCGGCCAGCTCGACGATCCGCACGCCGTCCTGGTAGTAGGCGACGTACGCCTTGGTCCCGTGCACCTCGATGTTGTGGATGCCGACCTCGGGCCGCGTGCGCCAGCGCGCGAGCTCCTGCATGAAGGTCGGCGACGCCGGATCGCCGTCGAGGATCCGCATGAACGCGCCCCCCTCGGGCGTCATCCCCTCGTCGCCGTGCAGCACGATCTTGCGGCCGCCGAGCGTCGCCGCCCACGACGCGTGGCTGTACGTCGTCTGGATCCGCCCGCGCAGGACCGACGGCTGGTCGAGGCCGGCGCTGACGTCGACGGCGACCAGCCCGGCGGTCGTGTTGTTCGCGTAGATCATCGTGCCGTCGACGGTGAGGTCGTGGACGCCGGCCAGCGGCCCCGGCACGCCCGGCGCCGCGAGCCACCGCGGGTGGGTCGGATCGGTGATGTCGTAGATCGGCACCGACGCGTCGTAGTTGGCCAGGTAGAGCAGCGTGCGGTCGCCGTCGGCGACGACCTGCAGCGAGTGCGCGTACTCGGGGATGACCGGCAGCGCGACCGGCGCCGCCGGGTCGGTGACGTCGAAGACCGAGACCTGGTCGACGCTCAGCGGTGCGGCGAACGCGATGACGTGACCGGCGCCGCGCACGACGCGCACGTCGTTGAAGCCGTCGTCCTCGGGGCCCTTGACGTTGGCGAGGAAGCGCGGCGCCGTCGGATCGGTGACGTCGATCGCGTCGAGCCCGCCGTCGCCGACGACGAACGCCGTCCCGCCGTCGACCACGACGTTGTAGCCGTCGATCGGCTCGCCGGGCGCGCGCTCGCCGAGCGAGCCGACCAGCTCGAGCCCCTTCGCCGGCTCGTCCATCGGCGCGAACCGCACGCCCGTGCCGGTGCCGCTGTCGTCGCCGCGCTCGCTGTCGTGGACCGCCCAGCCCCACGCCAGCGTGCCGTCGGCGGCCAGGCAGGTGACCGTCGCCGACACGTACTCCGACGACTGGAAGCCGGACCAGGAGCGGGTGAACAGCCGCGTGCCGTCGGTCCACACGTGGCGGGTGACGAAGTGGCTCGGATCGTCGCGCTCCATCGGCCACGTCGGATCGCGGAAGCCGGTCGCGCAGGAGCCCTCGTAGCGCGGATAGCTGAACGTGAACAGCTTGTGGAGATCGGCGACGTACCAGCGGCCGGGCAGCTCGGCGAGCCCGTTCGGCACGCACGCGGCCGGCAGCGCGATCTGGTCGGGGCTGATCAGCGCGCCCTCGGTCGGCAGCGGGTGCTGGGCGGGCACCTCGCACAACGGCAGGGCGTCGTCGCCGCCGCCACAGCCGGCGGCCGCGCAGAACAGCAGCGATGCGAGCGGGACCGCGAGCGTGCGCATGTCCGGACGGTAGTCGATGCGCGCGCGAGGCATGAGGTCGGTGGCTGGCTTGCGCTGTCAGGCGCCGGTGGCTGCGACAGGCGCCGGTCTCTTCCCGCCGGCCGCACCGGCGGTGTCGGCGTCGGCCTCGGCCGCGCGGGTGGCAGCGTCGGCGAGCGCGGCCACCGGCACCGCGATCCGGGCGAGCCGCGCGTCGAGGAGCGCATCGCCGGTGCTCGCGGCGAGCGCGGCCACCGCGGACGGTGGCCCGGCCGGCGCCGCACCTTGCCGGATGGCGTCGGCG
>DASZXE010000815.1:0-1877 GCA_035546475.1 Kofleriaceae bacterium | reverse complement strand
CCCGACGCGTCGTGCTTCACCAACCCGCAGACCCACGAAGAGATCATCAACGCGTGTACCTCCGCGCAGAAGATCTACAAGGACTCGCACCCGCCGCTGCTCCACGCGGACGGCTCCTTGCCGCCGTTGCCCTGAGCGCGGCCTGCGCGGGCGCGGGCGCGTCGCGGGCCGCGGCCGAGCCGCCGCGCGCGACGGTGACGTCGGTCGGCGACGTCGACCTGCGCCTCGGCGGCTACGTGCAGGTCGACGCGGTGCCGTGGGCGCAGGACTCGATCGACGAGCTGGAACCGTCGACGCGGGCGCCGCTGAACGAGCAGCGACTCCTCGTGCGGCGGGCGCGGGTGAAGGTCGAGGCGCGGCGCGGGCCGCTGGCCGCGGCGGTCGAGGTCGACGGCAACACCGTCGACGGCGCGAGGGCCGGGCTGGTCGGCGCCACGGTCGGCTACGCCCGCGCGCGGGCCGGCGCCGGCGACACCGACGAGCCGCTGGTCGCGATCGCGGCGGGCCTGCTCAAGGCGCCGTTCGGCGCCGAGGTCCCGGCCAGCGAGCGCGACAAGCCGATGCTCGAGCCGCCCGCCTTCGCCCGCGCGCTGTTCCCCGGCAACTACGACGCCGGCGTGGCCGCGCACGGCGCGTTCGGCTTCGCGCGCTGGGCCCTCGGTGTCGTCGACGGCGCGCCGGTCGGCGACGCGCGCTGGCACGGCCGCGATCCGCTCGCGCGGGTCGACGTCGTCGCGCGGCTCGGCGCGGTGATCGACGGGCCGGCCCGCTCGCGCTTCGAGGCCGGGGTGTCGGCGCTGACCGGCCGCGGCCTCCACCCGGGCGATCCGCCGACCAAGGACGGCCTCCAGTGGATCGACGAGAACGAGGACGGCATCGTGCAGACGACCGAGCTGCAGGTCGTGCCCGGCACGCCCGGCACGCCGTCGGAGGCGTACGCCCACGCCGCGCTCGGCGCCGACCTGCGGGTGAGCTGGTGCCTGTGCCGGCTCGGGCCCGGCACCGCGTTCGCCGAGGTGGCGGTGGCGACCAACCTCGACCGCGGGCTGGTCTACGCCGATCCGGTCGAGGCGAGCCGCGAGCTGCGCCAGCTCGGCTTCGCGGTCGGCGCGGTGCAGGACGTCGGCGCCCACGCGCAGGTCGGCGTGCGCTACGACCGCTACGACGCCGACCGCGACGCGAGCGAGCGCGAGGGCGTCGAGCTGGTCGGCGCCGCTCCGGTGTTCGCGACGTGGGCGGTGATGGCGGCCGCGCGCTGGGGCGACGCGCGCTGGCTCGTGCAGTACGACCACGAGCGCAACCCGTTCGGGCGCGGCGACGACGGGAGGCCGGCGACGCTCGAGGCCGATCGGGTGACGGTGCGCGCGCAGGTGGGCTTCTGATGAGGCGCGCGGCGGCGTGCGCGATGGCGCTCGTGGGGCTCGGCGGGTGCGACGGCGCCAGCCCCGATCCCGGCCTCGACGCGCTGCTGCAGGTCGACGGCGCGCAGTTCCGGCCCGGGCCGTTCCCCGCCGACGAGGGCGGGCCCGCCGCCGTCATGGTCGCGGCCCGCCGCGCCGAGCTCGTCGTCGGCCACACCGGCGGCTCGCTGCACGGCGCCGTGGCGCCGGCGGCGCGCGTCGCCGTCCTCGGCCTCGACGGCGTCGACGGCACCTGGCTCGTCCCCGCCGGCGTCCCCGACCTCGAGACGCCCGACCTCGCCAGCGTGCGCGCGACCTTCGCCGTCGCCGACGACTTCCCGCCCGGTCCGTTCACGCTGTCGCTCGCCGCCGCCGGCGCCGACGGCCGCTTCGGCGCGCCGGCGACGACGATGATCGTCGCCGACGCCGAGGAGCCTCCGGCGGGCGAGCTGGTGGTCGCGCTCGCGTGGGACGGCG
>DASZXE010000814.1:0-2537 GCA_035546475.1 Kofleriaceae bacterium | reverse complement strand
TCGCCCGCAGCGCGCGCGACGCCTTCGCCGCCAGCGCCGGCGCCGCCGCCCGCGGCGCCGAGGTCGACCGGTTCCTCCGCCGCTGACCCCCGGCTCGCGGCCCCCGGCGCGGGGGCAGCCGTGATGATCGAGGGCGGCGGGGTCAGCCACCGCGCGAGCGGAGCTCGTAGCCCCCGGCGCGCGGTCAACCGTGATGATCGAGGGCGGCGGGGTCAGCCGCCGCGCGAGCGGAGCTCGTAGCCCCGGCGCGCGGTCAACCGTGATGATCGAGGGCGGCGAGGTCAGCCGCCGCGCGAGCGGAACTTGTACCCATGGTTTCGCACGGTCTCGATGAGGCCGCCGGCGACCGGGCCGAGCTTCGCGCGCACGCGCCGCACGTGGATGTCGACGGTGCGCGTGCCGCCCGCATAGCGGTAGCCCCACACCCGCTCGAGGAGCTGGTCGCGCGTGAACGCCCGCCCGCGGTGCTGCGCGAGGAACCGCAGCAGCTCGAACTCCTGGTGCGTGAGCTGGATGCGCCGCCCGCCGAGCCGCGCCTCGTGGCCGGCGATGTCGATCACCAGCTCGTCGAGCTTCAGCACCTCGTCGGAGCCGAACGCCGCCGTCCGCCAGTCGAGCTGCCGGAGCCGCGCGTACAGCTCGGCCGGCACCAGCGGCTCGAGCACGAAGTCGTCGAACCCCGCCGAGAAGTCGAGCGCGGGTAGCCGCGCCAGGGTGAGCGCCACCAGGACCGGCACCTCGGCGAGCGGCCCGTCGCCGCGCAGCCGCCGGATCGCCCGCGTCGCGGCCAGCAGCTCGTCGCCGGCGTCGACGACCACCACCGCGGGAGCGGCCTTCGCGAGCTGCGTGAGGTCGAGCCCTCCGAGATCGAACCGTCCGAGGCTGACATCGCAGCCCAGATCGGCGAGCACGCTTGCCATCGAGTCGCGTTCAGCCCGTGCCCGCTCCGGTTCGGCGCAGAGGACGACCGCGCGCACGCGCGATCCATCACCCGGATGACCCGTCGCGTCAAGGGGTCACAGCCTCGGCGATGTCGTTCACGCCCTCTCCTTGTTGCCCGTGCGGTCGAACATGTAAGAATCGGGACTCGGATGGAGGAATTCCACTGCTCCTTCTGCGGCAAGCAGCGTCGCGAGGTGCGCAAGCTCATCAGCGGACCGCGGGTGTTCATCTGCGATGAGTGCGTGACCCTCTGCAACGACATCCTCGCCAAGGAAGAGGCCGCCGAGCGGCCGAAGTTCCCGCCGCCGCGCGCCATCGTGGAGGAGCTCGACCGCTACGTGGTCGGCCAGGCCATGGCGAAGCGCGCGCTGTCGGTTGCCGTCTACAACCACTACAAGCGCATCGGGCTGCGGGGCAAGCAGTCCGATGTCGAGGTCCAGAAGGGGAACATCATCCTCCTCGGGCCGACCGGGTCGGGCAAGACGCTGCTCGCGCAGACCCTGGCCAAGAAGCTCGACGTCCCGTTCGCGATCGCCGACGCGACGACCCTGACCGAGGCCGGCTACGTCGGTGAGGACGTCGAGAGCGTCGTCAAGGCGCTGTTCCGCGCGGCCGGCGGCGATGTCGAGAAGACCGCGCGCGGCATCATCTGCATCGACGAGATCGACAAGATCGCGCGCAAGGGCGGCGCTCCGTCGCCGACCCGCGACGTCTCCGGCGAGGGCGTGCAGCAGGCGCTGCTCAAGATCCTCGAGGGCAAGGCGGCGACCATCACGCCCGATGGCGCCCGCAACCGCCCGCAGCAGGAGCTGATCCAGATCGACACGACGGACATCCTGTTCATCTGCACCGGCGCGTTCAACGGCCTCGAGGACATCGTGCGCCGGCGCATGGGCCAGCGCGGGATGGGCTTCGGCGCGTCGGTCGGCACGCTCGACGACGACAAGGACACGCTGCGCCGCAACGCGCGCACCGAGGACCTGATCAAGTTCGGCATGATCCCCGAGTTCATGGGGCGCCTGCCGGTGATCGTGTCGTGCGACGCGCTCGACGTCGACGCCTTGACCGAGGTGCTCTGGAAGCCGAAGAACGCGCTGGCCAAGCAGTACCAGCGGCTGTTCGACCTCGAGGGCGTGAAGCTGACCTTCCGGCCCGACGCGCTGCGCGCGATCGCCGAGGAGGCGGCCCGGCGGGCCTCGGGCGCGCGCGGCCTGCGCGCGATCCTCGAGGAGGTGATGCTCGACGTGATGTACGAGATCCCGTCGCTGCAGGGCGTGAAGGAGTGCGTCGTGACCGACGACGTCGTGCAGAGCCGCGGTCGGCCCGAGCTGGTGCTCGAGTCGAAGGCCGCGTCCTGAACCGCCGGCTGGCGGCCGGCGTGGTGGCGGTGGTCGCCGCCGCCGGCTGTCGTCATCACCACGCCGCGACGACGCCGGCCGCGCCCGCGGCCGCGGCCGCGCAGCAGCCGGGCGCCGACTGCCGGGCGCTGGCGCGGCACGGCTCGAAGCTCATCGACGCGGCGCCGGCCGCCGAGCGCGAGGCGGCGACGCGGCTCGTCGCGACGCTCATCGATCTCTGCCAGGTGCCCGGCCTCG
>DASZXE010000813.1:0-1869 GCA_035546475.1 Kofleriaceae bacterium | reverse complement strand
CTCGCGCACCCTGCGCGGCTCCGACCGCCTCGGCGACGAGTACAAGTACATCGCCGTCCGCCGCACCGCGCTCTACCTCGAGGAGAGCCTCTACCGCGGGCTGCAGTGGGTCGTCTTCGAGCCGAACGACGAGCCGCTGTGGGCGCAGATCCGCCTCAACGTGAGCTCGTTCATGCAGTCGCTGTTCCGCCAGGGCGCGTTCGCCGGCCGCACGCCGAAGGAGGCGTACCTGGTGAAGTGCGACCGCGAGACGACGACGCAGGACGACATCAACCGCGGCATCGTCAACATCCTCGTCGGCTTCGCGCCGCTCAAGCCGGCCGAGTTCGTGATCGTCAAGCTGCAGCAGCTCGCCGGCCAGGTCTCGAGCTGACCGCGGCCGCCGCCCCGCCCACGCACCGCTCCGCCGTCGCCGCGACGGCTCGATGAACCTCTGGAGGACCCGTGGCCCAGTTCAGCGTGAACGCGCAGCGCTTCGATCCGTACAAGAACTTCAAGTTCCGCGTGAAGTGGGACGGCCGCTACGTCGCCGGCGTGAGCAAGGTCAGCATGCTCAAGCGCACGACCGAGGTCGTGAAGCACCGCGAGGGCGGCGATCCGTCGAGCAGCCGCAAGTCGCCGGGGCGCACCGAGTACGAGGCGGTCACCCTCGACCGCGGCGTCACCCACGACGTCGAGTTCGAGCGGTGGGCCAACAAGGTGTGGAACTACGGCTCGGGCCTCGGCGCGGAGACCTCGCTCAAGGACTTCCGCAAGGACCTGACGATCGAGGTCTACAACGAGGCTGGGCAGCTCGCGATCGCCTACAACGTCTACCGCTGCTGGGTGTCGGAGTGGCAGGCGCTGCCCGACCTCGACGCCAACGCGAACGCGGTCGCGATCCAGCACATCAAGCTCGAGAACGAGGGCTGGGAGCGGGCCTACGACGTCGCCGAGCCGAGCGAGCCCACCTTCACCGAACCGGCCTGACCCGGCGGCGTCGATGGGGCTGTCCGCCGAGCAGATCCTCCGCGTGTGGGAGGAGGGACGGGATCGCCACCCGCTCGACCGCGCGCTGGTGGTGCTGGCGGCCGGCCTGCCGGACGCGTCGTGGGACGACCTGTGCCGGCTGCCGATCGGCCGGCGCGACGCGGCGCTGCTGGAGCTGCGCGCGCGCACGTTCGGCGAGCGCCTGGAGCTGCTGGCGCGGTGCCCCGCGTGCGGCGCACAGGCGGAGCTGGCGCTCGACGTCCGCGCGCTCGTGCAGCCGGCGGCGGCGCCGGTGCAGGAGCTGCTCCTCGACGACGGCGCCACGCTGCGCTACCGGCTGCCCGACTCGCGCGACCTGGCGGCGGTGCTGGCGCTCGACGGAGAGGAGGCGGCGCGCAGGCTGCAGGCGCGCTGCCTGATCGACGAGGGCGAGGGCGAGGCGGCGCTGGCTCCCGCGCTGGCCGCGCGGCTCGACGCGCACATGGCGGCGGCCGATCCGCAGGCGGAGACCGAGCTCGCGCTGACCTGTCCCGCGTGCGGCGCGGGCTGGACGGAGCTGCTCGACATCGGCGAGGCGTTCTTCGCGGAGCTCGGCCGCGAGGCGACGCGGCTGCTCGGCGAGGTCGACACGCTGGCGCGCACCTACGGCTGGCGCGAGGCCGACATCCTGGCCATGAGCGCGGCGCGGCGCGCGAGCTACCTCGAGCTGGCGGCCGGATGAGCGGCTTCCTGGCGAGGCTGGTGGCGCGGGCGCAGGGGCGCGTGTCGGTGGCGCAGCCGCTGGTGCCGCCGCGCTTCGCGCCGGGGCTGACGCGACGCGAGGCGTCCGGCCCGGAGGCGTCGGGGCCGGAGGTGCTCGAGCAGGCGATCGTCGGCGAGACACCGGCGACGCCGGCGGCG
>DASZXE010000812.1:0-1950 GCA_035546475.1 Kofleriaceae bacterium | reverse complement strand
GCATGGTTCCTCGAGCGGCCGAGCCTCGAGCGCGACGCGTTCGCCGACCTCGCCGCGCTCGACCGGCTGTGCGACGACGCCGCGCGCGCCGGCGCCGACGTCATCGTCGACGAGTCGAACGCCAACTACTGCCCGCCGGCCTACAGCGCCACGACCCTCGCGACCTCGCGCGACAACCTCGCCGTGCTCCGCGGCTGGGCCAAGGCCTACGGCCTCGGCGGCCTCCGTCTCGGCGTCTGCGTCGCGTCGCCCGCGCTCACCGCCCGCATCCGCGAGCTCGTCCCGCCGCTGTCGGCATCCTCGCTCTCCCTCCGCATTGGCGCCCGCCTCCTCGCCGCCGGCGACCTCACCGCGCCGCTCCGCGCCCGCATCGCCGCCCACAAGCCCGAGGCCCTCCGCCTGTTCGCCGGCGACGCCACCGCCGCGAGCGAGCACCTCCCCTACATCCTCTCGCTCACGCGCCGCGATACGCCGACCATCGCCGGCAAGCTGCACCCCATCTACGTGGCAAAGACCGGCTCGGTCCATCACCTACGCCGCTTCAGCGTCCCGCTCGCGCCCGACCGCATGGCCCGCCTGCGAAATCTTCTGGGCTAGCGCGCCGACCCCCGTGCTAGCCTCACGGCATGGCGGAGCAGAACCCGGCGGTGCAGAACCACAACTTCAACCTGAAGAACGTCGCGGTCGAGCTGATCCCCGAGACCCATCAGGCCGCCAAGGCCGATCTCTCGATCGAGGAGCTCGAGGCGATGCGCGTCGGCCGCCCCGCGGTCCCGGCGTCGAAGAACGGCCTCGAGGTGATCTGCGGAGCGAGCTGCGAGATCGGCGCGCACTGAGCTAGTCTCTGCGCCCATGCGGCGCTGGCTCGTCCTCGCGATCACGTTGGCTGCGTGCGGCAAGTCCGCCGACAAGAAGGACACCACGTCCGACGACAAGAAGCCCGCGCCGTCCGAATCGGACGAGCCGAAGGGCGTGTCGACCAAGGAGCTGGTCGCGGCGCCGCTCGTCTCGACGTCGGCCACCGCCGGCGGCAAGCCGTTCACGGTCGACCTCCCCACCTCGCTCCTCAAGAAGCCCGAGGTCAAGGATGCCTACGCCACCTGGGCTCCCACCCACGAGTGGTTCGACTCGCCCGGCTTCACCGTCCAGTACATGGACATGCCGCTGCGCGAGGGCTCGACCGGTCCCAGCGAGCCGATGGGCCAGGACGCGGCCGACCGCAAGATCGTCCGCGCCGAGGCGCTCCCCGGCGGCGGCTACATCAACGTCGACCAGCGCACCGACAAGAAGTTCGTCGCGCTGCAGGTCTGCCGCCCCGCACCCGGCGGCTACATGTGCTGCAGCGTCACCCAGCGCGCCGACAAGCCGATCGACGACTTCGACGCCGCGGTCGCGCTCTACGCGAAGATCTGCACCTCGCTCAAGCCGGGCACGTGACATGCGCCGATTCATTCTTCTCGCGCTCGCCGCGTGTGGCTCGCCGCCGCCGCCACCGCTCGTCATGGTGACCGGCCCCATCCCCGCCGTCGCGCCGAACCAGCTCCACGCGCCCGCCGACTTCGACCCGATCCAGGATCGCACCGCTCGCTCGCGCGCGCTGTTCTCCGAGATCGCCCGCGTCGTCACGCACCCGCGCTGCATCAACTGCCACCCGAGCGGCGACACGCCGCACCAGCGCGCCCTCGAGCTCCACGATCCACCCGTCGTCCGCGGCCCCGACGACCGCGGCGTCGCGGGCATGGAGTGCACGACCTGCCACCAGGATCGCAACCAGGAGCTGACCCGTGTCCCCGGCGCGCCGAAGTGGCATCTCGCGCCGATTCAAATGGCGTGGGTCGGCAAGTCGACCGCCGAGATCTGCAACCAGATGAAGGACCCCAAGCGCAACGGCAACCGCACGCTCGCGCAGCTCGTCGATCACATGGCGCACGACGAGCTCGTCGGCTGGGC
>DASZXE010000811.1:0-6248 GCA_035546475.1 Kofleriaceae bacterium | reverse complement strand
CCGCCCGGCGGCGGCTTCCCCGGCGGCCCCGGTGGTCCCGGCGGTCCGCCGCCCGGCGGCGGCTTCCCCGGCGGCCCCGGTGGTCCGCCGCCCGGCATGGGCGGTCCCGGTGGTCCTCCGCCTGGCTTCGCCGGCGGTCCTCCGCCCGGCGCGCCGGGTGGCTATGCCGGCGGTCCCGCCCCGATGGGCCCGGGCCCGATGCCGCCGCCCGGCATGGGCGGCCCCGGCGGCCCTCCGCCCGGTTATCCCGGCGGCCCTGGTGGCCCGGCACCGGGCTATCCCGGCGGCCCCGGCGGTCCTCCGCCCGGCTATCCCGGCGGCCCGATGGATCCCGGCGCCGGCCAGTTCGCGCCGCAGGGCGGTGGCGCCGCCGCCGACTTCGCGCACCGCCTCCCGCAGTCGGCGCCCGGCACGCTGTTCGGCATCCCGCTCTCGAAGCTCCGCGACGTGAGCCTCCAGCGCATGGCGCTCACGTTCCTCGGCATCGCGCTCATCGCCTCGATCTTCGTCCCGGTGTCGCTCAGCCCCTTCCGCTTCGCGTTCAAGGGCGACACCTTCCACGGCCTGATCTGGCCGCTGATCGCCGGCGGTGCGTACCTGCTCGTCGCGATCGCGCCGCCCGACATCCGCAAGCAGGTGCCGCCGGTCGTCCTGCAGTGGCTGCCGTTCGGCGTCTCGTACGCGGGCGTGATGATCGTCGGCCTCGGCGTCCCGCTCGGCGACCACTCGATGTTCGAGTTCCTCTACAAGGGCTCGGGCACCTTCAACACGCTCTACCCGCTCGCGATCACCACGCTCATCTTCGGCCTCCTGGCCCGGCTTGCCCAGCCGCAGGACCGCGTCGCGCGCATCATCATCGCGGTCGGCGGTCTCATGCTGTTCATCCCGTTCGCCGACTCCTTCAACTTCGACGTCCCCGGCCTGTTCAAGCTCCACCAGATCCTCTTCATCCTGATCCTCGTCATCGGCATCGTGGTGGGCGTCTACTACCTCATGGGCGCGGTCGCGCCGGACAAGATCCCGCCGGCGCTGCGGCAGGTCGACGCCTTCGCGCCTCACGTGACGGCGTTGATGCTGGTGTGGCTGCCGCTGCAGGTGGTGCTCATCGCGCTCTCGATGATCGTGCACAAGTCGGATGTCGGCGCGCCGATCAACACGACGATGCTGCTGATGGCGCGGGCGCTGCTCACGCTGGTCGCTTACTTCGGCGTGCTGATGCTGACGGCGCCGGCCGCGTACGACTCGATCATGGACATGGTGAAGAACAAGGGCGCGGGCGGGCCGCCGCCCGGCTACGGCCCGGGTCCCGGTCCGGGGCCCGGTGGTCCGCCGCCTGGCTACGGTCCCGGCCCGGGTGGTTACCCGCCGCCCGGCGGTGGCTACGGCGGGCCTGGCGGTGCGCCGCCCGGCGGTGGCTACGGCGGCCCCGGCGGTTCGCCGCAAGGTGGTGGCTATCCGCCGCCCGGCGGTGGCTGGCCGCCGCCGCAGTAGGGATGCTGGTCCTGGCGTCGGCCTCGCCGCGCCGCCGCGAGCTGCTCGAGCGCGTGGGCGTGGCGATCACGGTGCGGCCGCCGCACGTCGACGAGTCGCTGCACCCGGGCGAGGCGGCGCTGCCGTACGTGCGGCGCGTCGCCGGCGCCAAGGCCGCCGCCGCGATCCGGCGGACGGACCAGTGGGCGCTGGCCGCCGACACCATCGTCGTCGTCGACGGCGACGTGCTCGGCAAGGCGGCCGACGAGGCGGAGGCCGCCGCGATGCTGCGCCGCCTCGGCGGCCGCACGCACGAGGTGACGACCGCGGTCGCGCTGCACGGCCCCGGCGGCGACCGCGCGCTCGAGGTGACGTCCGAGGTCGACTTCGTCCCGCTCGACGAGGCGGCGATCGCCGACTACGTCGCGTCGGGCGAGTGGCGCGGCAAGGCCGGCGCCTACGCCGTGCAGGGCATCGGCGCGTCGCTCGTGCGCGCGGTGCGCGGCTCGGTGACCAACGTGATCGGCCTGCCGCTCGCCGAGGTCGTCGCGCTCCTGCGCGAGACCGGCGCCGCCGCGGTCGCGCTGCGCCGCGGGCGGCCGGCGTGACGGCCGCCGAGACGATCGCCGACCGCTGGCGCGCGGTACGGGCCGCCGTCGAGGAGGCGTGCCGCGCCGCCGGCCGCGCGCCCGCCGACGTCACGATCGTCGCGGTGTCGAAGAAGCACCCGCCGTCGGCGATCGACGAGGTCGTGGCCGCCGGCGCCGCCGACGTCGGCGAGAACTACGCGCAGGCGCTGGCGGCGAAGCAGGCGGCGGTGACGTCGTCGCCGCGCTGGCACTTCATCGGCCGGCTGCAGCGCAACAAGGTCAAGCTGGTCGCCGGCAAGGTCGCGCTGGTGCACGCGGTCGACTCCGTCGAGCTCGGGGCGGAGCTGGGGCGGCGCGCGGCGGCGCTCGGCGTGGTGCAGCCGGTGCTGGCGGCGATCAACGTCGGCGGCGAGGCGCAGAAGAGCGGCGTCGATCCGGCCGGGGCTGCGGCGCTGGTCGACGGCCTGCGCGCGATCGCCGGCCTACGCCTCGACGGCCTCATGACGATGCCGCCGCCCGCCGACGACCCCGAGTCGGTCCGCCCCGTCTTCGCGGCGCTGCGCGCGCTGCGCGACCGCCTCGCGACGGCGCCCTCGCCGCTACCGCACCTCTCGATGGGCATGAGCGCCGACTTCGCGGTCGCCATCGCCTGCGGCGCGACCCTCGTCCGCATCGGCTCCGCCATCTTCGGGGACAGGATCTAGGGTCCCAATATATTGGTATTCATCACTTTTCAGGTCGCACCGCGAAAAAAATCCTGGCCACCGACGGCCAGCACGGACCCTTCTCCTGCGGGGACAGGATCTAGGGTGTCAACATCACGATATTCATCATGTTTTTTGACGAACCGCAAAAATCTTCCGGCGAACAATGGATCTTCGCGTGGCGGTCAAAACCGACGCGATCTCAGAGGGCCCGATTGGGTGCTGTCGCTTCAGCCTGAGCCAACCGCGAGGGTTCTGCTTGTACGGATCTTGGATGCTTGCGGGTCCGGGTTCTGTCCCTTGGGGGGGGGCGAGCGAGGATTTTCGCGGTGGGCGTGAAAAGCGGTGAGATGTTGGGATGTTGGGACCATGGATCCTGTCCCCGTCTGAGCGTCAGAGGCGGAGTGTAGGCTCGGCTCGCGTGCGCATCCTCGGGATCGATCCAGGCAGCCGGGTCTGCGGCTACGGCATGGTCGTCGGCGTGGAAGGCGGCGGTGCGGTGACGTATGTCGAGTGTGGCGTGGTGACCGCGCCCGAGGAGCGGTCGGCGGAGGAACGGCTGGGCGAGATCGCCTGCGGCCTCGGCGAGGTGATCGACGAGCTGCGGCCGACCGTCATCGCGCTCGAGGACGTCTTCACCCGGATCAACCCGCGCAGCGCGCTCGCCCTCGCCCAGGCCCGCGGCATGGTGCTCGCGGTCGCCGGGCTGCGGCGGCTGGCGGTCGCCTCGTACACCGCCCCGCTGGTGAAGAAGCAGATCACCGGCCGCGGTCGCGCCGACAAGGAGCAGGTCGCGCGGATGGTGGCGGCGCTCGCCGGGCTGCGCACGCCGCCGCGCGCCGACGCCGCCGACGCGCTCGCGCTCGCGATCACGCACGCGCGCATGAGCGCGGGCGCCGAGCTCGCCCGCCAGCGCACGCGCCCGGCGGTCATCGCGCCGGCAGCGCCGGCCGCGCCGGCGGGTGTCCGGTGATCGGACGCCTGCAGGGCATCCTCGTCGAGCGCGAGGGCCACCAGATCGTCGTCGACTGCGGCGGCGTCGGCTACCTGGTGAGCTGCTCGGCCTACACGCTCGCCGCGCTGCCGCCGGCCGGCGAGACCGTCGTCCTCCGCGTCTTCACCCACGCGCAGGAGAACAAGATCGCGCTCTACGGCTTCCTCACCGCCGCCGAGCGCCAGCTCTTCGATCACCTGATCACCGTCAAGAACGTCGGGCCCGCCTCGGCGATGGCGATCCTCTCGGGCGGCGCCGACCCGCGCGCGATCGCCGAGCTGATCGCCCGCGAGGACACGGTCGGCCTCACCCGCATCAAGGGCGTCGGCAAGAAGACGGCCGAGCTGCTCGCCGTCGAGCTGCGCGACAAGTGCCAGGAGCTCCTGCTCACCTGGTCGGCCGGCGGCGAGCTGCGGCCGGCCGCGCGGCCCAGCGGCGCCGGACGCGCGCCGCGCCACCCGATGCTCGACGAGGTCGCGCAGGCGCTGGTCCAGCTCGGCTGGAAGCCGGTCGAGGCGGAGACCGTCCTGCCCGAGCTCGTCCTCACGCCCGGGATCACCCTCGAGGCCCTGCTCCGGCAGGCGCTGCGCAGCATGCCGAGGTAGGAAGCGTCATGGCCCGCAAGAAGCACGACGACGGTCCCGCGCCCGGCGCTGCCGCGGTGGCCCCGCCGGCGGTGGCCACCGGCGGCGGCTCCGATGCAGGCGGCGCGCCGGCGCCCGCCGAGGTGCGTGACGCCGCCGAGCGCGCCAGCGAGCGCACGTGGCAGGCCGCGCTGCGCCCGCGGACGTTCGAGGACTACATCGGCCAGAAGGAGCTGATCGACAACCTGCGGGTCAGCGTGCGCGCCGCCCGCGACCGCGGCTGGCCGCTCGATCACTTCCTGTTCGCCGGCCCACCCGGCCTCGGCAAGACCACGCTCGCCCACGTCATCGCCAACGAGCTCGGCGTCAACCTCGTCGTCACCAGCGGCCCGGCCATCGATCACAAGGGGATGCTGGCGAGCCTGCTCACCTCGCTCGGCGAGCGCGACGCCCTGTTCATCGACGAGATCCACCGGCTGTCGCCGATCGTCGAGGAGAACCTCTACCCGGCGATGGAGGACTTCCGCTTCGACCTCTTCATCGGCGACGGGCCGCACGCGAAGGCGGTGACGATGCAGTTGCCGCGCTTCACGCTGCTCGGCGCGACGACGCGGATGGGGCTCTTGTCGGCGCCGCTCCTCGATCGGTTCGGCTTCCACTGGCAGCTCCGCTACTACGACCTCGAGAACATGACGGCGATCGTGCGGCGGTCGGCGCGGCTCATCGGCATCTCGATCGACGACGGCGGCGCGGTCGAGATCGCGCGCCGGGCACGCGGCACGCCGCGCATCGCCAACCGGCTCCTGCGGCGCGTGCGCGACTTCGCGGCGGTCGAGGGCGACGGCTCGATCGACGCGCCGATCGCCGCCGGCGCGCTCGACCGGCTGGCGGTCGATCACGTCGGCCTCGACGCGCTCGACCGCGCGTACCTGACCGTCGTCTGCGAGCGGTTCGACGGCGGGCCGGTCGGCATCGAGGCGATCGCGGCGTCGCTGTCGGAGGAGCGCGGCACGCTCGAGGAGGTCGTCGAGCCGTTCCTCTTGCAGGTCGGCTTCGTCGCCCGGTCGCCGCGCGGCCGCATCGCGACCGCCGCCGGCTACGCGCACATGGGGCTGTCCGCGCCGGCGAAGGCGCCGACCGGCGGCAGCTCGACGGGCCAGGGCCGCCTGTTCTGACTCTGAAGCGGACGCCCGCCGGCGCCGGGCACGCCGTCCGGTCGGCGGACAGGCTGTCCGGTCAGCGGACGACGAGCTCGGGCGGGGCGTACAGCGCGTAGACGAGCGCGAACGGGTTGCCGGCGTCGACGGCGTCCCGGGTCGCGCGCGCGAACGCCTCGCCGAGCGGGAGGCGGTCGCGCAGGAAGTAGCCGAGGAGCTGGTGGGCGAAGGCGTCGGCGAACATGGTGGGCACCTCCCAGTCGGTGCCGATCACGCCGATCGCCTGCCAGCGATCGAGGAACTGCTCGAGCAGCGGGGCCTGGAACGCCTCGTCGCCGGCGGCGCTCGCGCAGGCGTTGAGGAAGACCAGCGGCCGGTCGGGCAGGGGCGCGCGGCGCAGCGTGCGCATCGTCGCGACGGTGACCGGCTGGCCGCGCTCGACCACCAGCGTCGCCTGATCGTCGGGCGCGTCGGTCGTGAAGCTGAACAGCGCGTCGCGCGTCGCCGCCGCGGTCGCGTGGCAGAAGGCGTAGAGCAGGTCGCAGGTCGGCGGCGGCTTCGCGGCGAGGAACGCGACGAGGTCGGCCGCCCGCTCGATGCGCGGCAGCGGCGTGACGCCCGGCAGGTCGGCGAACAGCCGGCGCTGGCGCTCGACGACCTGCACGCCGAGCGCGCCCTGCTCGGCGTCGAGGCCGGCGTGCACGCACGCCTGCACGCGCACCGGCCGGCGGATCGTCGGCTCGCGCGCG
>DASZXE010000810.1:0-5530 GCA_035546475.1 Kofleriaceae bacterium | reverse complement strand
GGCCCGCAGGGGCCCGCGGGTGCGACCGGCCTGCAGGGGCCCACGGGTGCGACCGGCCCGCAGGGGCCCGCCGGCGCCACCGGCCCGCAAGGCCCGACGGGTCCGGCCGGGCCCGGCTACGTCGACGAGGTGAAGGTCATCTTCGTCACCTCGGTCGTCTACGACGCCGACCTCTCGGTCGTCGGCCACGGCACGCTCGGGCTGTGGGGCGCGGACAAGCTGTGCGACTCCCTCGCGAGCGCCGGCAAGGTCCCCGCCGGGAACTACGTCGCGCTCCTGTCGACCTCCACCACCGACGCGATCGATCGCCTGCCGGACAACACCGCCGGCTACGTCCTGTCCGACGGCGTGACCATGGTGGCCACCAGCAAGGCCGACCTCTTCGACGGCACGATCGCGCACGTCGTCAACCTCGACGAGAACGGCGCGGTGATCTCGACCGCGGGCAACGGCGCGTACGCGTGGACCGCGACCGGCGGCAACGGTCGCTTCACCGGGGCCAGCACGTGCTCCGACTGGACCGACGCGTCCTCGACCGATCACGTCAGTGGCGGTCGGACCGATCGCACCAACAGTCAGTGGCTCGCCGGCGCCGCCGGGCCCTGCAACCTGACCGGGGGCAACGCCCTCCGCCTGTACTGCGTCCAGCGGTGAGCGGCCGCCGGGGCCGCTCGGGGCGGACGGCAGGCTGTCCGGCGGCCGGACAGCGCCCGGCTCAGCGGGCGTCGGGCTGGCGGTCGGGGTGGGCGGCGGCGAAGGCGGGGAGCGCGGCGCAGGCGGCGTCGATGGCGGCGAGGCGCGGCCAGGCGGCGGGGTCGACGCCGAAGCGGCGCGCCGAGTAGAGCTGCGGCACCAGGCAGCAGTCGGCGACGGTCGGCGCGTCGCCGACGCAGAAGCGGCCCGCCGACGACGCGGCCTGGGCGTCGAACGCCGTCAGCCCGGCGCGCACGAAGTCGACGATCCAGGCGGCGTCGTCGCCGCCGAGCGCCTTCACCTTGCGCAGCGTCGTCACGTTCTGGTGCGGCTGGATGCCGGCATTGACGATCTCCGCCAGCGCGCGAGCCTGCGCGCGCGCCTCGCGCGTGGCCGGCAGGAGCGGCGGCGCGGGCCAGCGCTCGTCGAGGTACTCGAGGATCGCCAGCGACTGCACGAGGTGGAGCGGCGCGGCGCCGTCGTCGGCGATCTCGAGCGTCGGCACCTGGCCCATCGGGTTCAGCGCGCGGTAGGCGTCGTCGTGCTGGCCGCCCTTCCCCTGCGCGCCCCCGCGCACGATGTCGACGGCGACGTAGTCGTAGGCGAGCTGCTTGAGGCCGAGGCCGATGCGCACCCGGTAGCTCGCCGAGCTGCGCCAGTAGCTGTGCAGGCGGAGCGCCGTCATGGCTTGCCGCCCGGCGCGACGACGCTCTGGCGGATGGCGCCGAACGGCGAGCGGCCGTCGGGCAGGACCGCGTCGATCTCGATCGTGTCGCCGACCTTCATGAACGGCGTCGACGGCTTGCCCTGCTCGATCGTCTCGATCATCCGCCGCTCGGCGAGGCACGACACGCCGCGCGCGCGGTCGGCGTTCGACACGGTGCCGCTGCCGAGGATGGTGCCGGCGAGGAAGCGGCGCGTGCGCGCGACGTGGGCGACGAGGTCGTGGAAGGAGAAGTGCATCTCCGGCCCCGCGTCGCAGTCGCCGACGAGCGCGCCGTTGTAGGTCGAGCGGACGCGGACGTGGGCGCGGCCGTCCTTCCACGCGGGTCCGAGCTCGTCGGGCGTGACCGCGAACGGCGAGAACGCGGTCGCCGGCTTGCTCTGGAAGAAGCCGAAGCCCTTCGCCAGCTCGGCGGGCACGAGGTTGCGCAGCGTGACGTCGTTGGCGAGCATGACGAGCCGCACGTGGCGGCCGGCGTCGGCGGCGGTGGTGCCGATCGGCACGTCGCCGAGCACGACCGCGACCTCCGACTCGTAGTCGAGGCCCCACGCCGGATCGTGCAGGACGATCGGATCGCGCGGGCCGAGCAGGTCGCCGGAGCCGCCCTGGTAGACGAGCGGATCGGTCTCGAGCGTCGGCGGCGGCTCGGCGCCGCGCGCCTTGCGGACGAGGATGACGTGGTTGAGGAACGCGGAGCCGTCGACCCACTCGTACGCGCGCGGCAGCGGCGCCGCGAGCCGCGCGGGATCGATCGGGAAGCCGTCGAGGGCGCCGCCGGCGAGCTCGTGGGCGACCGCCGCGAGCGCGGGGCGCGCGCGCTCCCAGTCGTCGAGCGCGGCCTGCAAGGTCGGCCACGGCGGCGGCGCCAGCGTGGCGGCATCGCCGCCCGGGTGGACGACCAGCAGCCGGCCATCGCGGGTGCCGTCGCGCAGGCTGGCCAGCTTCATGGCGCCACTGTAGGAGCCGCCGCGATCGCGGTCAACGACCGCGCCCGTCGACGGCGACTAGCCCTGGAGGCAGCCGTGGGCGCGCGACGCGGCGGCGAGGCGCGACGAGACGACGATCACCGGAATGACGCCCTGCGGGACGACGACGAGCGAGGAGGTCGGCACGCGGCGCGGGCCGCCGTCGTGGTCGCCGGGCTCGCCCGGGTCCTGCGCCGGCGTGGCGGGCGGGCGGTGGCACGAACGTGTCCGCGCACCGGACGGTCGCTCGTCGTCCGCCGAGGCCGAGGCCGGGGCCGCCGACGCCGCCTGGGCCAGGCGCCGCTCGCGCGGCGAGACCTGCGCCATGGCGGCCAGGATGGTCACGGTGTCGAGGACGCGCATCGGTGGGCCGCCTGTGTACCGTCCCTATAGCGCGAGGCAATCCGGCGCCGCGTGAAATCTCGATGACAGGAGGTTGGTGGGAAGGGTCGGACCTGAGACGCCGGCGCCGTGGCGCTTGCGCTCGATCACGGGCGAGGCGTCGCGCCTGCCTCGTCGGCGGTCGCACGTGTCGCGGCCGCGGCAGCCTCGCGCGCGGGCGCGGCCCGGAGGTCGAACCGGTGCACGAACGGCAGGCCCGCGAGCGCGACGACCGCGCCGGCGGCGCCGAACCAGAACGGCGAGCCCGCCCCGACGTGGGCCCACAGCTCGCCCGCGACCAGGCTGGCGACCAGCGCGGCGAGGCCGTTGATCAGATAGAAGACGCCGAGCGCGGTTCCGCGGCGGCGGCGCGGCGCGAGGTCGGCGATGAGCGCCTTGCCGACGCCGTCGGTGAGCGCGTTGTAGAGGCCGTACGCCGCCCACAGCGGCCACAGACCCGCGCGGCCGGTGACCGCGAAGCCGGCGTAGACGAGCGCGTAGATCGCCCAGCCGGCGCCGATCATGCGCCAGCGGCCGACGCGATCGGACAGCGCGCCGGCCGGATACGACGCGATCGTGTAGACGACCTGGAAGAGCGCGTAGGCGAGGATCACCTGGTACGGCTCGAGGCCGCGGTCCCTGGAGCGGAGGAGGAGGAAGGTGTCGCTCGAGTTGGCGAGCGCGAAGATGCCGAAGAGCGCGAGGGTGACCGCGTAGCCGGCGCCGAGGCCACCGAGCTGGCCGGGCGGCGGGGAGGCCTCGGAGGTCGCCGGCGCCGCCGCCGTCGCCGCGGCCGACGGGCTGTCCGGCTTCCGGACATCATCGGCGTGCGCGGGCGGCTCGTGGACGAGCCAGGTCAGCGCGAACGAGCAGAGGCCGAGCCCGGCCGCGATCGCGAGCACGAGCCGCAGGCCGTCGATCGGGCTGCGCGACGCATCGCGCGCGAACCACCAGGTCAGCGCCGCCGCCAGCAGCGAGCCGAGCACCGCCCCCGCCGAGTCCATCGCGCGGTGCAGGCCGAACGCGCGCCCGCGCTGCGTCGGGCCGGCGTGCTCGGCGAGCAGCGCGTCGCGCGGGCTCGACCGCAGCCCCTTGCCGAACCGATCGATCGTGCGGCCGACCAGCACGAGCGGCCACGCGGTCGCCGCCGCCAGCACCGACTTGCCGATGACCGGCAGGCCGTAGCCGGCGCGCACGTACGGCACCCGCCGGCGGATCCGGTCGCTGCGCCACCCGGCCAGGGCGGTCAGCACCGCCACCACCGCGGCCGCCACGCCCTCGATCCAGCCGAGCGCCACCGTCGAGCCCTTGAGGGCGCCGACGACGAACAGCGGCAACAGCGCGTAGACCATCTCCGACGAGATGTCGGCGAAGAACGAGACCCACCCGAGCACGACGACCTCGCGTGGCAGGGGCTGGCGGTCGTCGCTCATCGCGACAGTGTAAGGCGCGCGCGGGCGGCGCGTTACTCGGGCGCAGCGCGAGAGGGTCCCGGCCGGGCCGCCTCGCCCGCACCCACGTCCGCGCGGGCCACGCCTGCGCGCAGCCGCGCGACTCCGCGCCTGGAGGCCCTCGTGTCGTCGATCGTTCGCCGTTCGCTTCGCCTGCTCGTCACCGCCACCGTCACCGCCACCGTCACTGCCACGCTGGCCGTCGCGCTCGCCGCCTGCGGCGCGCCGATGAGGATGGCCTCGGCCCCGATGGCGCCGTCGGCCGCCGGGCCCGCAGCGCCGCCGCCGCCGCTCGAGCGCTCGCTGTTCGCCCGCGATCCGAGCGGCGCGCTCACGGAGGAGGCGCTGCAGAAGATCCTCGCCGCCCCGATCGAGCTCGACCTGCCGGCGCGGGTCGGCGTGGTGCCGGTGCTCACCGCCACCGACTGGCGCGGCCCCAGCCCCGACTACCAGGTGCCCGCCGGGGTCGCGCCGTTCGTCGCCCGCCTGCGCGGCAGCGAGCCGTTCACGCTCGTCACCGAGCTGATGGCGATCCCGTCGGGCGCGCTCGGCATGGAGGCGCTGCGCGAGATCGCCGCGCGCTACCAGCTCCGCTACGTGCTGCTCTACCGCGAGGTCATCGCCAAGGAGCGGCGCCTCAACCGGACCGCGTGGGGCTACGCGACCGGCGTCGGCGCGCTGTTCCTCCCCGGCCAGCGCCACCAGGTCTACGGCTTCGTCGAGGCGAGCCTGTTCGACGTCAAGACGGGGCTGCTGCTGTTCACGACCCGGCGCGCGGTCAACGGCAGCCAGAACAGCAACATCTGGTACCAGGACCACAAGCTGGAGACGCTGCGCGCGGCGCTGCTCGCCAAGTTCGCGCCGACCCTCGCCGACGACGTCAAGGCCGACCTCTACCGCTTCGCCGACGCCGCGCTCGTCGAGAACAAGCGGCGCGGCGTGCCGACCCTGACGCCGTCGCTGCCGTCGCTGCCGTCGCTGCCGTCGTTGCCGTCCCCGGTGCCGGCCCGGCCGCTCGAGGTCCCGCCGACGCCGACGCTCGGCGCCGCGCCGACCGGCCCCGGCACGACGACCGCCGTCACCGCCGTCGCCGCGCCGTGAGCGCCGCCGCTCACGAGACGTCGCCGAGCTTGCGGTAGAGCGTGCGGCGGTCGATGCCGAGCACCCGCGCGGCCTGGGACATGTTGCCGCCGACGCTGACGATCACCTCCTTGATGTAGGCGAGCTCGACCTCGGCGAGCGGCAGCTCGCGCCGGGCGGCGGCCGCGAGGTCGAGGAGGCCGCCGGCGTCGCGAGCGTCGTCGCGCGGCGGCGCG
>DASZXE010000809.1:0-11481 GCA_035546475.1 Kofleriaceae bacterium | reverse complement strand
GGGGGCGGGCGCACGTGAAGGGGCCGCACGGCAAGCTGACGGTCGAGGTGCACGACGGGGTCGGCGGGCCGCTCGTGCCGGCCCGGGTCCTCTTCTGGGACGGCGACGAGCCGCTGCACTTCGGCAACCTCGACTACCTGGGCGGCAAGCGGCAGGTCGCCGGCGTCTGCACGCTCGGGCCCGGCGTGCTCGCCGGCTGGCACGGGCTCATGCTCGCGCACGGCAGCGGCGAGGTGCCGATCGACGGCGGCGACGGCTGCGAGCCGTCGCCCGCGTTGCCGGGCGGGCGCTACCGCGTGTGGGCGTGGCGCGGCTTCGAGTACGACCTGTGGCAGGGCGAGGTCGAGGTCAAGGCGGGCAAGGACGCGCGGCTCGACATCGCGCTCGTGCGCGCGTGGGATCCGGGCTCGGCCCTGGCGGCCGACCTGCACGTGCACGCGGCGATGTCGAACGACTCGCAGGTGCCGATGCGGGTCCGCGCGATCACGCAGGCGGTGAGCGGCCTGCGGGTGACGGCGCTGTCGGATCACGCGGCGTCGGGCGACCTCGATCAGGCGATCGTCGACGAGGGGCTGGAGCCGTGGCTGGCGTCGATCGCGTCGAACGAGGCCGGCAACGACACCGCCCACTACGGCGTCTACCCGGTGCCGGTCGATCCGGAGGCGCCGCGCGGCGGCAGCCCCGACGCGGCGGCGATGTCGCACTGGACGCCGGCCCAGGCGATGGCGTGGGGCCACGGGCTGGCCGGCCACCCGCTCGTGCAGATCAACCACCCGCGCTTCCGGGTGTACGCGCTGTTCGACACCACCGGCTGGGACGGCGTGACGTGGCCGCCGCCGTTCCCGCTCGACTTCGACGCGGTCGAGGTGCTGGCCGGCCACACCGCGTTCAACGTCGCCGGCGATCGCCGCATCGACGAGGGCGTGCGCGACTTCTACACGATGATCGGCCACGGCCTGTGGGTGACCGGCGTCGGCACGAGCGACGTCCACCACCTGAGCGGCGTGCTCGACGGCGTCGCGCGCACCTACGTCTTCGTCGACGATCCGCGCACGCAGCCGTTCGACGAGCCGGCGTTCGTCGCCGCGGTGCGCGCGCACCGGGCGGTGGCGACGACCGGGCCGTGGCTCGACGTCGAGGTCGCGCCGGCCGGCGGCGGCGCGGCGGCGGGGCCGGGCCAGACGGTGCACGCGCCCGGCGGCCAGGTCACCGTCGACGTCGAGCTGGCGCAGGCGAACTTCATCCACGCCGACCACCTCCGCGTGCTGGTCGGCGGCCAGGTCGTGCGCACCGAGGCGCTCGATCCCGACGAGCAGCGGCACCGCCTGACCTTGACCGTGCCGGTGACGCCGCCGACCTGGATCGGCGTCGACGCCGGCGGCGACACGCCGCTGCCGGTCGAGCTGACCGGCACCTACCAGCTCGAGAAGGGCCGCGCCGGCGTCACCCCGTTCGCGATCATCAACCCGGTACGCGTCGAGAAGTAGCGGTAGGCTCGGGCGCGATGGCTGCGCTCGCGGATGGTGGACCCTCGTGGACGATCGAGGGGCTGCTGCGCGAGCACCCGTGGCCGGCGGAGCTGGCGGGCAGGCCGAGGCTCGAGTGGCTGTGGGTCCTCGACGTCGCGCTGGCGCCGGCGGCGCTGTGGCCGCTGGTGTCGGACCTGTCGAAGCTGAACCGCGCGCTCGGCAACCCGGCGATCCGGTTCGTCGAGAAGGAGGGCGTGCGGTGGGGCAGCGCGCGCTACGGCGGGCTCGCCCACGAGTGGCAGGAGGTCGCGTGGGACTGGGTCGCGGGGCGCTGGTTCGCGTTCGACCGGCTCTACGCGAAGGGCGGCATGACGGCCTTGCACGCGATCCACCGGCTGGAGCCGCACGGGTCGGGCACGCGGCTGTTCGTCTACTTCGGCGTGACGCCGCGCTGGCGGGTGCTGACGCCGGCGCTCAGGGCGAGCTTCGCGAAGCTCGGGCGCGCGTACCGGCGGGTCGTGCCGCAGCTCGCCGCCGAGGAGAGCGGGCGGCGCGCGGTGCTGACGGTGGCGCCGGCGCCGCTGGCGTCGCAGGCGTCGGCGCGGCTCGACGCGATCGCGGGCGAGCTGCGCGCGGCGGACGTCGACCCGGTGGTCGTCGACCGGCTGGTCGAGCTGGTGCGCGGCGGCGACGACCTCGACGTCCACCGGCTGCAGGTGCGCGTGCTGGCGCGGCGGTGGGGGCTGGCCGACGACGCGGTGCTGCGCGGCTTCCTGCACGCGACCCACGCGGGGCTGCTCGAGCTGACGTGGGACCTGGTCTGCCCGCACTGCCGCGGCGTGCGGGCGAGCCCGGTGCGGCTCGGCGACGTGCCGGTGCGCGGCGGCTGCGCGGCGTGCGCGGTCGAGTTCGGCACCAGCGAGGCGGTCGAGATCAGCTTCCGCATCCATCCGTCGATCCGCGAGGTGCCGGCGCGGCTGTACTGCAGCGCCGAGCCGTCGACGAAGCCGCACATCCAGCTCCAGAAGGCGGTGGCGCCGGGGGCGACGGCGACCGTCGAGGTCGAGCTGTCGCCGGGGCGGTACCGGCTGCGCGGGCGAGGGGACGGGCCGACCGGGACGCTGGACGTGCTCGGCGGCGGCGCCAGCGTCGCGGTCGCGTGGCGCTCGAGCGCGCCGCCGTCGGATCAGCCGGCGGCGCCGCGCACCGCGCTGAGCCTGATCAACGACTCGTCCGATTCCCGGACGTTCGTGCTCGAGCAGGCGGCGCCCGCCGAGCTGGCGCTCCGGCCGGGGCGGGTGCTGAGCGATCCCGACTTCCGCGCGCTGTTCAGCGAGGAGTTCCTCGCCGGCGACGTGCGGCTCGCGGTCGGCGAGCAGACGCTGCTGTTCACCGACATCGTCGGCTCGACGCAGCTCTACGCCGAGCGCGGGGATCCGGTGGCGTTCACCTCGGTGCGCCACCACTTCACGGAGACGTTCGGGCTCGTGCGCGCGCACCGCGGCGTGGTCGTGAAGACGATCGGCGACGCGACGATGGCCGCGTTCATCGACCCGGTCGACGCGGTGCGGGCGGCGGTCGCGATCCAGCGCGCGTTCGCCGACCCCGAGGCGATCCGGCTGCGGGTGTCGATCAACACCGGCGCGTGCATCGCGGTGCGGCTCAACGCCGACATCGACTACTTCGGCCACGCGGTCAACGTCGCGGCCAAGCTGCAGGCGATGGCCGAGGGCGGCCAGGTCGTGCTGGCCGATCGGACGCAGGCGGCGCCCGGCGTCGCCGACTACCTGGCCGAGCTCGGCCTGCCCGTCGAGGATCTGGCGGTGCGCATCAAGGGGATCGCCGCGTCGACGCGCGCGTTCCGCCTGTCCGTCACCTGAGTTCACCTGAGGCGGGGGCGGACGGGCGGTGTCACAGGCAGGGGCCTCGGGCCTCTATCCCTGCACGATGTACGAGCGTGACCGTTCGACGACCTCGACCGAGGGCCGGGAGTCCACGGGCGCGGGCAGCCCGGGCAAGCGGACGCTGGTCCAGCGGCTGGCCTCGCAGCTCGTCGCGCGGATGCCGGCGGTGCAGCCGCCGGTCGCGGAGCTCGTGCAGAAGCGCGACGCGGCCGGGCCGGTCGACGACCCGTTCGGCCTGCACCTCGAGGGCAGCGCCGCGCAGGCGGTGGCGGCGCGCGGCGTCGAGGGGGGCGGCGGCACGCTCCCCCACGCCGCGGCGATCCAGGCGTCGTTCGGCCGCCACGACGTGAGCGGCGTCTCGGCGCACGTCGGCGGCGCGGCGGCGGATGCATCGGCCCGGCTCGGAGCCGAGGCGTACGCGACCGGCGACCGCGTGGCGTTCCGCGCGTCGCCGTCGCTGCACACCGCCGCTCACGAGGCGGCGCACGTGGTGCAGCAGCGGGCCGGCGTGTCGCTCAAGGGTGGCGTCGGCGAGGCGGGCGACGCCTACGAGCGCCACGCGGACGCGGTCGCCGACGCGGTGGTCGCGGGGCGGTCGGCGGAGGCGCTGCTCGACCAGGGCGCGGGCGGCGGTGGCGCGTCGTCCGGCGGCGCGATCCAGCGCCAGGAACCGGGGGCGGCTCCGGCGGCGGCTCCGGCTGCGGCTCCGGCGGCGGCTCCGGCCGATGGCGCCCCGGCCCCGTCGAAGGGCGACCAGCTCCGCCAGGCCGTGCTCGCCGCCGCCGAGAAGCGCCTGCAGGAGAAGACCACGATCGTCTCGCAGGCCAAGATCGACGACATCCGCGACGGCATGGTGACGATCAAGATCGCCTCGATGCCCGACGGCAACGACCTGACGATGCGCATCCCGTCGGGCACGCCGATGAAGAACTTCACGACGTGCATCGAGTTCGCCGGCCAGACGATGGGCGACGCCTCCAAGCAGGTGGGCAAGGACGCCAAGGACGCCCAGCGGATCGCGAAGCTCCTGCCCGAGATCCTCGGCATCCTCAACAAGGAGACCGAGCTGCACACCACGATCGAGGCGTTCCAGAAGAGCCTGCAGATGTTCGACAAGCCGATCGCCGACCTCGAGAAGCGCGAGGCGCCGATCAAGGCCGAGGCCGACCAGCTCAAGGACCGCCAGCCGACCGGCGACAAGGCGGCCGACGCGCAGGCGAAGGCGAAGCTCGGCGCCGACGAGCAGGCGCTGAAGCAGCTCGACGCCGCGCTCGCCACCGTCGAGAAGCAGCGCGACAAGACGAAGGCGAAGATCGAGAAGCTCGAGGGCGACCTGACCGCGCTCGACGCCAAGGACGACGCGCTCGTCCGCGCGACGCCGGGGATGTCGGGCGGCCGGCCCAAGCCGGGCGAGTACATCATCCTCGGCGCGGCGAGCGCGCAGGCCTACGGCGTGAGCGACGCGACCAAGGTGACGCTGGCCAAGGGGGCGTTCAAGCACATCGCGGTGCTGCGCAGCATCGAGGCCGCGCCGTCGCCCGCCGACAAGCCCGACGAGAAGTGGGAGCAGTGGAACACGATCGACGGCGGCGGCACCGAGGCGAAGGCGACCAGCTTCTACCTGCGGCTGACCGACTGCCTCATCTTCTGGCAGAAGCCGGGGACGCCGTGGGCGGCGGCGCAGTCGTCGCTCGTCGGGTGGCTCGACGCCGGCAAGCTGATGGGCGACCAGCCGGCGGGCGCGGCGGCTCCCGGCGCGGCGCCGGCGCCGGCCGCGCCGTAGTGCCGGCGCCCGCGTCAGTCGGCCGACGTGCGGTCCCAGATCTCCATCGCGCGCACGCGGCCGACCGCGGCCTGCACGAGCGTCGCCGCGCCGGTGTCGCGGTCGATCGTGTAGAGCGACCCCTCGCGCGAGCCGGCGTAGAGCGAGCCCTGGAAGAAGCTCATGTCCTCGATGTGCAGCGACGGCGCGTCGAGGACCGGGAGCTGCGACAGGACCTCGCCGCTCGCCGGATCGATCCGGAACAGGGTCGTCTCGGTGATCGCCGGGATGTCCGGCCCGTCGATGCCGCCCGGGCCCTCCGGCGGGGGCGGCGGCGGCTCCTCGACGGACAGGTAGAGGTCGGTCCCGTCGTAGGCGAGGCCGTACGACGTGCAGCACGCGATCGGCGGACCGAACGGCGTGAAGCTGCCGCTCGCGAGGTCGACGCGGACCAGGCTGCGCAGATCGCGATCGACGGCGACGTAGGTGTCGCCCGCGCGCGTGATCGCCGGCCACGCGTGGTTGATGGCGGCGCCAGCCTCCTGCTCCTCGGTGCTCGGGTGCAGGAGCCCGAGCCGCCGCGCGCGGTTCACGCCCCAGTAGCGGCCGTCGTCGTCGCGGACCAGCGCCGACAGGCGGCTGCCGCCGCGGCCGAGCTGCGGGATGACCACGACGGAGCGGTCGGCGGGATCGAAGAAGGTCGCGTAGACGTCGTCGCGGCCGAACAGGAGGAGGCCCGGGTTGTCGCCGGGGACGTAGCGGAAGGCGCGCTCGCGGGTGGCCTGGCCGCGCTGGTTGGCGAGCTCGATCGTCGGCCGGGCGAGCGCGCGTCCGGCCGGCGCGAGGAAGTTCAGCTCGGAGTCGCTGACGATCACGAAGTGCATCGACTGCCCGTCGATGATCACGGTGGGCGCGCCGGCGTCCTCGTCGAGGAAGCCGTGGCCGTGCAGGACGAGCTGGCCCCCGGTGCGCGACGAGACGTCCGCGGGCGAGACGCTCTCGATCGTCGGCGGCGAGCTGTAGTGGAAGAGGTCGGCGGCCCGCGCGATGCGATCGCCGATCACGACCATGACCTCGGCGGGGCCCGGCGCGCTGGCCGGCGGGACCACGACCTCGAGCGAGGACTCGCCGCGGAACGCGACCAGCGGCGACTCGCGGCCGCCGATCCAGGCTCGCGCGCCGTCGCCGGGCGTGAGGTCGAGCCCGCGCACCGTCACGACGGTCTGCGTGCCGCCGCCGACCGGCGCGTACGGCGGGTCGAGCGCTGTGATCGCCGGCGCGGGATCCGAGCAGCCGGCGAGCCCCGCGGCGGCCACCGCGGCGATCGCGCAGGCGGCGGGCGGCGCGCGGCGCATCGCTACCGCCCCTCGACGAGGACGCCGTGCACGAAGACCGACGGATCGAGCGCGGGCCCGACCGCCCGCACCGTGACGCCGGGCGGCGCGACGAACGGCGTGCAGTTGCCGACGCCGCCGGTGAACAGCGGCGTGGCGACCGGATCGCCGATGACGTGCAGGACGTCGACCGCCATGTCGTCGGGCGTGGTCGCGAACGACGCCGCGCCGCAGGTCGGATGGGCGTCGAGGACGACGTCGATCGGGATCGCGCAGGTCGACGACGTGAAGAGGGTCGCGGTCGGCGCGATCTGCGCCGGCAGGCAGCGGAGGCGATCGGCGACACCCGCCGGCTTGCAATCGGCGTGCGTCGCGGTGTCGTGGAGGCGCTCCACGTCGACGAAGTGGGCGCCGCCGCCCTCGTACACGATCTGCTGGAGCCGCCGGCCGCTGGCGGGCTCGACGCTCCGCTGCAGCTCGACCGGCGTCACCTCGCCGCTGGTGTCGAACACGGTCTCGCCGCCGCCGAGCGGCCGGGCCACGCACGCGCCGTCGGACTGCAGCGAGTAGACCGCGGTGTCGATCGGATCGCCGAGGCCGTGGTAGGTGCTGCAGCCGTCGCGGCCCGTCACCGCGACGATGAGCGACGGCGGCCCCACGCTCGGCTCCGACACGAAGACCGGGTGCGTGCACGCGGGGTCCGCGAACGTCGTCGTCGTCTGCGCGTCGGGCAGGCACCGCAGCCGGCCGTCGCGATCGATCCCCGGCGAGCACGGGTCGTTCAGCTCGGTGTCGACGACGCTGGTCGGCAGCCACAGCCCGTCGGTGCTGGTGGTGACCCACATCGCCAGCCGGCCGTCGCCGACGAGCTGGATGGTGAGCTGCGGCAGCCGCCCGACATCGACCTCGCCCGCGCTCGCGTAGTAGGAGTAGCCGACGGGGGCGGGGAGCGGGCCGCTGCAGGTGCCGTCGCGCCGCTCGTAGAACGCCCCGATCGGAGCGATCGGAGCGCCGGCGCGGTAGAGGCGCGCCTGGTGCGCGCTGCCGCGGACCCAGTCGAAGCCGACGAAGTGCGTCGGCGTCTCGTTCACGCTGGCGCGGCCGACGACCTGCGTGCACGCGGCGTCGGTGTAGAGGGCCTGGCCGACCTGGGTCGGCGTGCACCGGTCGACGCCGTCGGCCCACGGCTGCTGCACGCAGGTCGTGTGCTCGACGCGGTCGAAGAGGCCCTCGAAGGCGCCGAACGGCTCGGGCAGGCGCGCGCCGTCGGCGAAGGCGAACCAGGACGCGGCGAGCCGGGTGCCGTCGCGCGGGGCGAGCGGCGCGTCGGAGGTCAGGTCGTCACCGCACGCCGCGACGTTGGCCACGGCGACCGCCAGCGCGCCGGCCATCGCGGCGACCGCGGTGCGGCGCGCGACGGCGAGGCCGGGCCGATCGGCAGCAGGCGCGTATGGTCCTCGGTGGTACGTGACGCCCTCGGGTTCGACAGCGGTCGAGCGTCGCCATCATAGTCCGCGCGGGTGCGGCGCGCCGATCAGTTCGCCGATCCGCTGTCCCAGACCTCCATCGCCTTCACCTCGCCGACGTCGACTACCTGGCGCGCGGTGCCGGTCGCCGGATCGATCGTGAACAGGCCGTCGGTGGTGCCGGCGTAGAGCACTCCGTTCAGGAACCGCAGCTCCTCGATCCGCATCGACGGTGGGCCATCGATGTCGACCCACGCGCCGAGCTCGCCGCTGTCCACATCGACCTGGTAGAGGCGCGACTCGATCACCGCGGGGACGTCGCCCGGCGGCGCGTCGTCCGCTGGCGGTGGATCGGGCGGCGGGCGCGGCGCGGCGACGTACACGGTGGTGCCATCGTAGGCGAGGCCCACCGAGCCGCAGCACGGGATCGTCGCGCCGATGGGCGCGAACGACGCGTTCGCGAGGTCGACCCATCCGACGCGATCGAAGCTGTCGATCACGAGGGCCGCGCCTCCGACCCACGCCATCGCCGGCCACCCGCGGCCGGTCGCCACGCCCGGCTCCTGCGCCTGCGTGCTCGGATGGACGGCCCCCAGCCGGCCGGACTCGCTCGCGGCCCAGTACTGACCGCCGTCGTCACGGATGATCGACGAGAACGGTCCGGCCGCGCCGGCCACCCGGGTGATCGGCAGCACCGTGCCCTCGGCCGGATCGTAGAAGGCGGCCCACGAGGTCGGCGAGCCGAACAGGAGCAGTCCCGCGTGGGGAGCGGGCACGTAACGGAAGGCCCGCTCGAGCGTCACGTGGCCGCGGCGGTTCACGAAGTCGAGGGCCGGCGTGGCCAGCGGACGTCCGGGCGGCACCGAGAAGCTCAGCTCGTCATCGCGCGTGATCACCAGGTGGGTCGTCCGGCCGTCGACGGCGAGCGACGGCACGCCGGCGTCCTCGTCGAGGAAGCCGTGGCCGTGGGCGATGACCGGGGTGGCGACCAGCGACGACAGGTCCCTGGGCGAGACGCTCTCGAGCGTCGGCGGCGTCGAGTAGTGGAAGCGGCCGCGCGCCTGCGCGACGCGATCGCCGACGAGGACGACGACGTCGGCGGCGCCGGGCAGGTCGCCGGGCGGGACGATGACGTCGAGCTGCGACCGGCCGTGGAAGCGTGCGAGCGGCGCCTCGCGGCCGCCGATCAGCACCTGCGCGGCATCACCAGGCCCGGCGGCGAAGCCGCTCACCGCGATCGTGATCTGCGTGCCACCGACGAGCGGCGCGTACGGCGGGGCCACGCCGGTGATCGCCAGCGGCGCCGGATCGGACGCACAGCCGGCGAGCGCCCGGCCGGCGAGCGCCGCGAACAGCCCGGCCGCCAGCGCGCCCCGCATCACCGCTCCTCGAAGCGCACGGCGTGGACGAACAGCGACGGGTCGATCGCGGGGCCGAGCGCGTGGATCGACCCGCCGGACGGAACGTCGTAGGGGGTGCACGCGCCGCCCACGATGGCGTAGAGCGGCGTGCCGACGACGTCGCTGATCAGGTGCAGCTCGTCGGACGGCGCGTCGCCGACGCCGTGGGCGAACCGCGCGGTCGGGGTCAGCGGCTGCGGTTCCACCACGGCCTGGACCTGGATCGCGCAGGTCGGGTCGGTGAAGAGGATCGTCGAGGCTGCCGTTTCCGGCAGGCAGCGCAGCATGTCGCCCGAGCCTCGCGGCCAGCAATCGCTGCGGATCGCGGTGTCGTACAGCCGCCGGTCGTCGACGAGGCGGAGGCCGTCGGCCTCGTAGACGATGCGCTCGAGCCGGTCGCCGCCCGGTTCCTCGTGACGCTGGAGCTCTGCCGGCGCCTCCTGTCCGGGGGGCGCGTCGAGGCCCGTGGCGCAGACGATGGTCCCGTCGGCCTCGGTCGCCGGTCGGCACTCCGATCCGAGCTCGCGATCGAACCACGACACGGGCACGATGAGGCCATCCGACGCCGTCCACGCGTCCACCTGCAGCCGGCCTTCGCCGATGCGGATCAACTGCATCGCCGGCAGCGTGGTCAGGTCGACCTCGCCGGCGATCGCGTAGGTGATCTCGCCGTCGCCGGGATCGAGCGGGACCGCGCCGGTGCACACGCCGTCACGTCGCTCGTAGTACGCGGGGATGGGAGCGATCGCCGCGCCACCGCGGTAGAGGTGCGTCGGCTCCCGGTAGCCGCCGACCTCCTCGGAGGCGATGAAGAACGCCGGCTCGTCGAGGGCCGAGGCGAGGCCCACCACCTGCGTGCACGCCGTGTCGGTGTACACGGCGTCGCCGGTATCCTGCGGGATGCAGCGCGTGACCCCGTCGCCGCACGGCGTGCTCGCGCATCCGGTCTGCTCGGCGCGGTCGTACAGCGCGATCACGTCGTGGGTGGTGAACACGCGATCGGGCAGGCGCGCGCCGTCATCGAAGGCGAACCAGGTGAGCGACAGCCGGCTGCCGCTGGCCGCGGCGAGCGGCGGCCCGGCCGGCGGCTCCCCGCACGCGGCCACGCCGAGCGCGAGCGCGACCACCGCCCGCTTCACGGCAGGTACTCGACGCCGATCGACGGGAAGATCGGCAGCCCGGTCGTGTAGTGCAGGCGCGTGTAGTCCTCGTTGTAGGTGACGCCCTCGGGGTTGGCCCGGTTCGTCACGTTCTGCAGGTCGATGTAGAGCGCGAGCGACCCCCACCGCCGCTTCCACGTGCGGTCGACGCGCAGGTCGAGCTGGACGAAGTCGGGCAGCCGCTTCGACAGGATCGGCCCGTCGACCACCTGCCAGCGCTCCTTGTCGTCGAGGTACGCGCCGCCGACCGGCGTGTACGGGTTGCCGGTCGTGTAGCGGAAGCGCCCGCCGAGCCGCCACCGCTCGCCGATCGCCGTCGTCGCCACCAGCGTCAGCGCGTGCGGCTGGTCGAGCACGTACGGGTGGACGAGGTCGTCCTCCGCCGGGTTCACCCGGAACGAGCGCGCGTACGTGTACGAGGCCCAGCCGGTCCAGCGCCCGCGGTCCTTGCGGGCCAGCAGCTCGAGGCCGTACGTGTGGCCGCGCCCGATCGCCTCGCGGTACGTGTACGAGCCGAACTGGGTGTCGACCAGCTCGCGGCTGATCCCGAGCAGGCCGCCCGACTCGGTGCCGCCGTTGGCCGCCAGCGGCGTCGCCGCCGAGAGCGCGTCGACCGGCAGCCGGTCGAGGTCCTGATAGTAGACGGTCGCCGACACCCGCCGGTCCTCGCCGATCTCCTTGGTGACCGAGCTCGCGAGCTGCCACGCGACCGAGCCGAGCATCACCCGGTCGCCGAAGATCGGATCGAGATCGGTGACCAGCGGCGGCGCGTGGTAGCGGCCGGCCAGCTCCTCGAGCGTGACGTCGTCCGGAAGCCGGACACGCGCCACGAACCGGGGGTCGAGCGTCCACTCGCCCGACAGGCCGTCGTGGTCGCCGCGCAGCCCGCCGCGCAGCTCGAGCCGGTTGTGGGCGGTGAACCAGGCCTGCTCCAGCCAGGCGCCGGTGTCGCCGCTCCAGCGCGACAGGCTGCGGGGGATGACGTC
>DASZXE010000808.1:0-4725 GCA_035546475.1 Kofleriaceae bacterium | reverse complement strand
GACCAAGAAGCGCGCGCCTCGGAAGAAGTCGGCGTAGCGTCGCGGCGCGCGGCGGCGCCGACGACCGTTCGCGTGATCGCTTTTACAGCCGCTGGCAGGCGCGCGACCGGTCGCGGACCAACGTCGCGCCCCTGTCGCACGTCGAACCTGTGCCGCGGGCTCAACGCACGGCGTCGTCCTCCTCTAATATGGACCCATGGCCGACAGCCTGGGCTCGACCCTCAGCCTCGCCGACGACAGCCGTCGCCAGCACGGCGGACCCAGCCCCCGCCCCGCGCTCGTGCTCGCCCTCGAGTGCTCGCGTCCACAGGCGAGCTCCGCGCGCTACGACCTCGGCGGCCTGGCCGCGGTGATCGTCGGCCGCGGCCACACCCGCAGCGCCGAGCGCGTCGGCGACGAGCTGTTCATCCGCGTGCCCGATCGCTGGATGTCGTCGCGCCACGCGCGCTTCGAGCCGAGCTTCGGCCGCTGGCTCGTCACCGACACCGACTCGAAGAATGGCACCTTCGTCGGCGGCCTGCCGACCAAGCGCGCCGTGCTCGCCGACGGCGATCTCATCGAGCTCGGTCACACGCTGTTCGCGTTCTGCGAGCGACTGCCGCTCTCCGACAGCGATCCTGCGGTGCTCGACTACGAGCAGACGCCGGAGCCGGTCGCCGGCCTCGCCACGCTGTCGCCGGAGTTCGGCCGCGAGCTCGACAAGCTGCGCACGATCGCCGGCTCGACGGTCGCGGTGCTGATCGAGGGCGAGACCGGCACCGGCAAGGAGGTGCTGGCCCGCGCGATCCACACGCTGTCGGCGCGGCCCGGCCCGATGGTGGCGGTCAACTGCGGCGCGGTGCCGCCGAACCTGATCGAGAGCGAGCTGTTCGGCCACAAGAAGGGCGCGTTCTCCGGCGCGGCGAGCGATCACACCGGGCTCGTCCGCACCGCCGAGGGCGGCACGCTGTTCCTCGACGAGATCGGCGACCTGCCGCCCGCCTCGCAGGCGGCGCTCCTGCGCGTGCTGCAGGAGCGCGAGGTCACGCCGGTCGGCGGCACCCGGCCGGTCGCCGTCGACGTGCGGGTGGTCGCCGCGACCCACCGCGACCTCGACACCATGATCGCCGACGGCGCGTTCCGTCACGATCTGTTCGCGCGGCTCGCCGGCTTCCGCATCGAGGTGCCGAGCCTGGCCGAGCGCCACCTCGATCTCGGCCTGCTGATCGCCGGGCTGCACGCGCGCCACTTCCCCGAGGGGAGCGCGGGCTTCACGCTCGAGGCGGCGCGGCTCCTGTTCCGCTACCCGTGGCCGCTCAACGTCCGCGAGCTCGAGCAGGCGCTGGCGACGGCGGCCGTGCTCGCCGGCAAGGGGCCGGTCGAGGTCGCGCACCTGCCCGATCCGGTGCGCACCGGCCGGCCGCCCGGCACCGTGCGGGCGACGCCGCTGTCGCCGGCCGACGAGGCGCAGCGCGAGGCCCTGTGCGCGACCTTGCGGGCGCAGCGCGGCAACATCAGCGCGGTCGCGCGCGCGATGAACAAGGACAGGAAGCAGATCCAGCGGTGGATCAAGCGCTACGCGATCGATCTCGAGCAGTTCAAGTAGACGCCGCCGCGGCCGGATCAGGTCTCGATGTGCCAGTCGAGGTAGATCCAGTACTTCCCGCCGTTGCCCTGGGTCCAGTAGCGCTTCTCGCTGCTGGTGCGCGTGCCGCTGGCGAAGACGTGGTGCGGCCCCGAGATGTCGGTGTCGATCGTGATCGCCGGGAAGACGTCGTCCTCCCAGATCGAGATCAGCCAGCCGACGAACGTGTCGAGGATCCAGCCGAGCGCGGCGCCGATCGCGGTGCCGAGCGGGCCGAACGCGGTGCCGATCGCCGCGCCGACGGCGGTGAGCAGCCACGACTTCACCTCGCCGAGCAGGTCCTTGAGGAAGCCGGGGAAGCCGCCGTTGTCGATCTCGCAGAGGACGAGCGTGGCGACGTACGGCTTCGGCCAGTGGCGGCCCTCGCTCAGGTCGAACTGGCAGAAGATCTTCGGCGGGTCGTACTTCACCCGCTCGCCGTCGTCGAAGTCGCTGCCGACGCGCCAGGGCGGGACCTCCTTGGTGTCGCCGGTCTCGTCGATCGAGATGCCGCCGAGGTCGATCTCGTCGCCGCCGGCCTCGCTGCCGAGGAAGCCGTCGGTCTCGTCCTCGCAGATGACCTGGCGGATGCGGATCTGCAGGAGCCGGCCGGCGGGCGCACCGCCGCCGCCGCCGCCGCCACCGCCGCCACTGCCGCCGGGCGAGGGCTGCGGCACCTGGGGCACCTGCGGCACCTGCAGGTGCGCGACCAGCGCCGACCGCTCGACGGGCGTGAGCTGCATCGGCGCCTCGAGCGAGCGGCGCGCCACCGACTCGCCGCCGCGCAGGTCGAGGGTGGCCAGGTCGCCGAGCAGCCGCTCGCGCGCGGGGCCGGTCGCCGCCATCGCCTGGCGGGCGCGGCTGACCGCGTTGGCCCGCGCCTGCGCCGAGCGGGTCGCCAGCCGCCGCGCGAAGATCTGCTCGAGCGAGCCGGGCTCGGTCGGCAGCTTGTAGGCCGGGTCGACCGACGCCATGACGGCGCGGAACGCCGCCGCCTTGAGCATGGCGACGGCGCGGTTCACGACCTTGCCGAGTCCGGGTGTATTCGAGATTGCCTGTCGATCCAGTAGGTCTTCCATCGGTTCCTCCTCGGGCGTTGCCCGTGCGCGCCCAACGGACGACCGGCGGCGATCTTCGCCCGAAGAAGTCGGCGGCCCGTTCGTTGGAGGGGCGATGGCTGCGGCTGCGGCGGTTTCGTTCCGGTGCGACCTGGACCTCGACAGGCGGGTCGGGCACGCTGGCGGCGACGGAGCACGTGTGACGGTCGCGTCGCCATCGAGCCCGCAGGACCTCGCCGCCGACGTCGCGTCGCACCACGACGCGCTGTACGCGCGCGCGCTGCGGCTGTGCGGCAACGCCGATCAGGCGCGCGACCTGGTGCAGGATACGGTCGAGCGGGCGCTCCGCCGGCGCGACACCTTCGTCGCCGGCACCAACCTGCGGGCCTGGCTGATGACGATCCTGAGCAACCGCTTCCTCGACGTCGTGCGGCGCGATCGCATCGTGAAGGTCGTCGCCATCGACGATCGCGACGTCGCCGCCGAGCCGCCGCCGCCGGAGGCGCGGGTGAGCCCCGAGCAGCTCCGCGCCGCCGTCGACGCGCTGCCGCCGGAGCTGCGCGAGATCGTGACGCTGCACGCGCTCGAGGGGCTGGGCTACCGCGCGATCGCGGACCGGCTGCGGCTGCCGATGGGCACCGTCGGCACGCGGCTGGCGCGGGCGCGCGCGCAGCTCCACGCGGCGCTGCGGGCGGCGGAGGAGGCCCGGTGAGCGCGCCGATCGACTGCGACGCGCTGCACCCGTTCGTCGACGGCGAGCTCGACGAGCGCGAGGCCGAGGCGTACCGCGAGCACCTGGCGGGCTGCGAGCGCTGCCAGGCGGAGCTACCGCGGGTGGTGGCGCTCGGCGAACGGCTCGCGGAGCTGGCCGGGCCGACCGAGCCCGGGCAGGCGCGCGACGACCGGGTGCGCGAAGCGGCGGCGCGCGACGAGGTGGCCCGCCCGACCGCCGACGTCGTGCCGCTGCGCCCGCGCCGGCGGCGGGCGTTCGTCGTCGGGGCGCTCGCCCTCGCGGCGGCGGCGGCGATCATCCTGGCCCTCGGCCTCGGTTTCGGCCTCGGCCGGCGCCGCGGCGGACCCACGCGCGGCGGCGGCCCGGTCGAACTGCTCGCGAGCGCCGATCACCGGCCGACCCCGATGCGGTTCGCCTACGCCGGCGCCGCCGCCTACCACCCGTACGATCCGTCGCGCGGCGCCGCCGACGCCGCGCTGGTGCCGATCGCGATCCTCTCGCGCCTCGACGCCGCCCACGACTGGCACGGCCTCGCGATCGCCGCCTTCCTGGGCGGCAACCACCTGCAGGCGGAGGCGTACCTCGGCCGCGCCGACGCCACCGACGACGTCATCGTCGATCGCGCGGCGATGATCGCGGCCGCGACCACCGACGCCGGCGAGCAGGCCCGCGCGCTCGCGCTCCTCGACGACGTCCTCCGCCGCGCGCCGTCGCACGCGGCCGCCCGCTGGAACCGCGCGCAGGTGCTCGCGCGCCTCGGCCTCGCGCGCCTGGCCGCGCGCGCGTTCGAGGAGCTCGCCGCCGACCACGAGCCGGGCTGGTCCGACGAGGCCGCGCGGACCGCGACGTCGTTGCGCGCGGCGGCCGCCGCCGAGGAGGATGGCTGGAACGCCGACTGGGCCGCCGGCCTGCGGCTGGTCGCCGACGGCACCTTGCCGCCCCCGGGCCGCGCCGCCGCCCGGCCCGGCATCTACCGGCTGATGCTCTACGACGCGGTGCGCGCGGCGCCGTCGGCCGATCGCGTGCGCGCGCTGCGGCCGCTCGCGCTCGAGCTCGACGCGCCGACCGGCGCCGGCGTGCTCACCGCCTACGTCGATCGGATCGCCGCGCTGCCGGCCAAGGCGTTCGCCGCCCGCGCGCCGCTCGCCGCCCGCTACCGCGCGATGATCGTCGACGACGCGGCGCCCGCCGACGTCGACGGCTTCCTCGCCGACCTCCGCCGCGCCGGCCCGGCCGCCGACGACCTGCGGCTCGGCGTCCTCTACTGGCCCGGCCCGGTGACCGCCCACCGGCCCGAGTACGACGCGCTGGTCGCGGCGTCCGGCGACCCG
>DASZXE010000807.1:0-11957 GCA_035546475.1 Kofleriaceae bacterium | reverse complement strand
CGGCGACTTCCGGGTCGTGCACGTCAGCATCCAGCACAACCACGTGCACCTGATCGTGGAGGCCGACAGCCGCGTCGCGCTCGCGCGCGGCGTGCAGGGCCTCTGCATCTCGATGTCGCGCCGGCTCAACCGCCGGCTCCGCCGCACCGGCCGTGTCTTCGCGCACCGCTACCACGCGACGGCGATCACGTCGCCGCGGCAGACGCGCCACGCGCTCGGCTACGTGCTCAACAACTGGCGGCGCCACCGCGAGGACCACGCCAGCCCCGCCGCGCGCCGGGCGCCCGTCGATCCGTACTCGAGCGGCCCCGCCTTCGACGGCTGGCGCAACCTCGACGAGCCCCTCGGCTTCCCGCCCGACTACGAGCCGCTGCCGACCTCGCGGCCCACGACCTGGCTGCTGACCACCGGCTGGAGGCGCCACCGGCTCGTCGCGGTTCGCGAGCGCCCCGGCCCGTGGCGCTGAGGCTCGAGCGATCGCGCGGCCCAGGCCCGCAGGACTCCGCCGACGACCGCGACTGCGAGGTGCGACCGGACGCGAACCATCACGTCACGACGGCAACCGAACGTCGCCGACGCCAGGCGGCCCGGGCAGTCCGGGCCGGCGACAGGAAGCCGGACCCTTTGCGACACCCGCGGCCCTGGCGGCGTCTGGCGGCCCGGGTCACCTGGTAGGCCCGTGGCGACGGGCCGGGGTGGCGCAGGGTCGCGAGGGGCGCGGGATTCCAGATCTCCTGACGTACCCCCGCCAAGCTGTCCGGTGTCGGCCGCGCGGTGGCTGACCAGCCTGGACCCATCGATCACGTCGGGTCCGCCGTTCCGAGCACGGGCGCGACGTCTGGATGCGGACCTTGTCGAGGTCGAGATGCGCGGCGAGATCGGCGGGCTCGTCGAGCGACCACGCTGCTCAGCGGCAGCGAGCAGGACGGAGGTCGCCCCGGCCAAGCTGTCCGGTGTCGGCCGCGCGGTGGCTGACCAGCCTGGATCCATCGATCACGTCGGGTCCGCCGTTCCGAGCACGGGCACGACGTCTGGATGCGGACTCGTCGAGGTCGAGACGCGCGGCGAGATCGGCGGCATCGTCCGGCGTGCACGCTGCGCAGCGGCAGCGCGCAGGACGGAGGTCGCGTCGCCGAAGCCCAGGCCCGATCGGTGCCGTCCAGCAGCGGCGCGGGCTCGGTCTGGAGAGCAGGGTCGGTCCTCGCGAGCGTTGGACCCTTGCCGCGGGTGTCGCCCGGGGCGCCGAGCCGTTCGTCGCGGTCACCGACCCCTCGCCGCCGGCGGCGCGCTCGGCGGCGGCATCGCGGATGCCCAGCGAGCTATGGCGTCGTCGCGGGCGCCGCCGGATCGGGGGTCGTCGCGGGTCCGGCGGCGGAGCCGGCGGCCGCGCCAGAGCCCGCGCCGGAGCCCGCGCCGGTGCCCGCGGCCGAGCCCTCCTCGGGCGGCAGGTCGTCGTCGGTGGCGGTCGGGTCCGACACCGGCGGCTCGGTCTGGCAGAGCGGCCCCTTCGACGGCGGCAGCGTCTCCAGCGCCAGGCCGGCCCGCTCGGTCAGCTTGCCGACCTCGCGGTGCGCGGTCGCCTCGTAGATGCGCAGCCCGCCGGAGCCGTCCTCGTAGAGGAAGCGGTCGTCGTCGATCCACTCGACGCGGAAGCGGCTGGCGGCGGTCAGCACGTGCTTGTACTGCCCGAGCTGCGTCTCGATCGAGTAGAGCGACGGCTGCGCCCGCTCCTCCTCGTCCTTGCACGGATCGGTCGTGGTCGCGAACGCGTAGTTGCCGCCGCCCGGCGACATCGACTGCATCTCGAGCTGCGGGACGTTCTTGTCGTCGACCATCACCAGCGAGGCGATGTCGCGCCGGGTGCTGTCCTCGAGCTTGTCGGGCCAGCCGCCGGGGCGGACCACCACGACGTCGTCGAGCGTCAGTTGCAGGTAGGTCGTCGGCACCTCCATGTGCGGCGCCTTGGTCAGCTTGCCGGCGCCGCGGTCGAGCGAATAGGCGGTCGCCGGCCCGGTCGCCCACCGGCTGGTCGCCGGCGCGGTGGTGACGATGACCTGATCGCCGTCGCCGTACCCGGCCGTGATCGCCCGCGCCTTCGGCACCGCCACCAGCACCGCCGGCGTCGCGTGATCCTTGGGATCCCATGCACTGACCCACGCCCGGGTCAGGATCGGCGCGGCCGCCGCCGTGTGGGCGCCACCGGCCGGCAGCTTGGTCGGATCCGGCACCTGCGCCTGCGTGTAGCCGACCAGCAGCAGCTCGCCCGACGGCGATCGCAGGAAGCCGGCGAGCGAGTGGTCCGTGTGGGTGAGCCGCAGGTAGCGCTTCTTGTCGAGGTCGTAGGCGTACAGCTCGCCGCGGGTCGCCGCGTAGCTCGTGCCCGGCGCCGGCAGCTTCCAGCCCGACCGCCGCGCGAGCACCAGCGGGTCCTTGGCGATCGCCTCGTCCCACTCGGCGCCGATCGTCCCCGACGCCGTGACCAGCTCCTCGCCCTGCGGCGTGGCGAGGAACGCCTTCAGGTCGGGGTCCTTCTCGAGGCCGGGGCCCCACCGCAGCCAGTCGGCGCCGAGCGCGACGAGCAGCGCCTCGGCCGCGTGCTGCGCGTCGCCAGTGTTGGCGAGGGCCTCGCCGAGCGCCCAGCGCGCGTCGAGGTGATCGGCGTCCTTGGCGAGCACCGCCTCGGCGGCGGTCTTGATGGCGGCCCAGTCCCGCGGGCTCGCCTTGTAGAGCGCGACGACCTTGTCGTAGTCCTTCGCGCCGGGCCCGTAGCTGTAGTTGAACAGCTTGACGGCCTCGACGCCGTCGGCCGGCAGCGTCAGCGGTGCGGCGGCCGGGGCGCTGCCCGACCCGCTGCCCGAGCCCTTGCCGGGCGCGGCCTTCTTGTCACCGCCGCAGGCGGCCAGGACGAACACGAGCGACGCGAGCGCGGTCAGGCGTGACATCAGGCATCGACCTCCGCGGGCACTGTATCCCCGCTCCCAGGCCGAAACGCCCGCCGCGCCCCGCTGATTCCTCGCAAGCGCGGGCTCAGATCAGAGTCGATCGATCGGCCTCGGGGGGAACCGCGAGCCCGATCTCCACACAGCACAACCCCGGCCCGAGCTGCGCTCGGGGCGTCACTCGTAATCGATCGCGACGATCTCGACCTCGCCGCGCGGCAGCGTGACGGTGTCGCCGACGCGCGCGTCGTGGAGCGCGCGGGCGACCGGCGACTGCCACGAGATCGCGCCGTCGCGCGGCGCCGCCTCGATCGCGCCGACAATCCGGTAGCGATGGCGCTGGCCATCACCGTCCTCGACCGTCACCGACGCGCCGAAGCCGACCGCGTCGCGATCGGCCGGCGCCGCGAGCACCTCCGCGGTCGCGAGGTGCTCGGCGAGCTCGCGCGCGCGTTCCTCCGGCGGCCCCGCGTCGAGCTCGGCGCGCAGCGCGCGCAGCCCCGCCGCGGTCACCGGGTTCGGCACCGGCACCGGCAAGCCGCGCCGCCGCACCGGCGGCTCGGGCGCGCCGTCGTCCTCGCGCGTGAACGCCTTGCTCACCCTCCCAGCCTAGTGCATCGAACAGTCGAATGTCGTCGCGAGACGCGGCGCTGCGAGGCAGCTCCAGGCGCACGTCCGTAGCGTAGCGACGAGTGTGGCCCCACCCGAGGAGCGAGCCTGGGACGTACGCCCGGAGGTGCCGCGAACTTCGCGTCGCAGCAGGCACGTCGAACGGTGGTGCTCCGGCGCCGCCGCGACGGGCGAGCCGCGCGCCGCCCGCCGATCAGAAGGTGCCGCCGAGGCCGACGCGCACGCCGCCGCGCGCGATGGCCACCTGCGGCGACCAGGTCGAAGGCTTCGCCTCGCGGGTCTGGTGCGCGAGCACGGTCGCGTCGAGGATCGCGGCGGCGCCGTAGCCGACGATGCCGCCGACCGTCGCCTCGCCGACGCAATCGACGCCGACCGCGTAGGGGTTCGGGTCGCACAGCGCCGCGCCGAGGGCGGCGCCGCCGAGGGCGAGGCCGCCGCGCAGGCCGAGGCTGGCGAAGGCGCGGCCGGTGTTGCCATGGACGAGGTGCACGAGCGGCCCGCCGAGCATCGCCGTCGCGATGCCGACATCGCCGAGCTTGTCGCCGCCGAGCGAGGTGATGATCACCGCCGCCGCGTCGGTCGCGAGGATCTGGCTGCGGTAGCTGACATCGACCCGCTCGCCCGGCGAGTCGCTGGCGCCGGGGTCGGCATGGGCCGCGGGAACGGTGGCGAGCGTGAGCGCGGCCAGGGCGACGGAGGCGACGAGCTTGTTCATGGACCGCCGCCCTATACAAAGGTCGGACCAGCCCGCGGGCCACAGGAGGGCCACAGGAGATCGATGGCTTGCGAGGTCGCTCCCTGGTGGACGTTCGACGCTCGGTGCCGTCAGATCGACAGGTCGCACCGACCCCCGGCACCGACTGTACGGACTGTGCGGCCGAACTGTGCGGCCGGCGATCGCCTCCCGCCGCCCCGCGCGCCCCCGCCCCCGGATCCCCCGGATCGGAGAGTGTGGGCCGCGTGCGAACCCTTCTCGTCGATCGCGGCGGCTCGCGGCCGTCATGGCGCTCCCCGACGTGGAGGTTGGCCCGCGTGCGAACCCTTGGCGTCGATGGATCGAGCCCAGGAGCACCTCGGGACCGAGCTCGGTCAGCGCAACCCCGGGCCGACGCCGCTCGGACAGGGTTGGCCACGCCCCGGCCTCGCGGGCGGCGCGCGCCGGCGAGAACCACGCCGAGCGGCGCGCGTCCCTGGACAGCGCGGACCTCGCGGCGCTCGGTCCATGCTCACCGTCGCTGCCGCGCCGGTCTCAGTCCTGGAAGAGGTTCTCGGAGGCGGTGTCGGCGCCGTGGCGGTCGCCGTGGAGCGCGTCGGTCAGGTCGCTGGTGGTCTTGCGCAGCCGCGCGCCGAGGACCTGTACGAAGCTCCAGAGCAGCTTGGTCGCCAGCTCCGGCTCCTTCTTGATGATCTCGTAGAAGTCCTTGCGCTTGAGGACGACCAGCCGCGATGCCTCGGTCGCGACCGCCGACAGCGAGCGCACCGAGCGATCGACCAGCGCCATCTCGCCGAAGTGCTGGCCCTTCGCCAGATCGGCAACCGTGATCGACCCCCGGGTCAGCCGCACCGCGCCGCTCAGGACGACGTACATCGCGTCGCCGGCGTCCCCCTCGGCGAACACCTGCTCGTCGGCGGCGGCGTCGACGACCGTGGTGACGTTCGCGACCCGCACCAGCTCGCGGTACGAGAGGTAGCGGAACATCTGCAGCGCCTTGAGCGCGTCGAGCTTGAGCGAGGCGTCGCCGACCCGCGGCGTCGCCTCGGTGCTGGCCGCCATCTCGCCGACGCGGATGACGACGCCGGTGATGTTGTCGTGGCCGCCGCCGGCGTTGGCGACGTCGATGAGCTGGCGTGGCACGTCCTTGACGTCGCCGTCGGCCAGCATCGCCGGCAGCTTCTGCTCGTCGAGGTAGGCGTAGAGGCCGTCGGAGCAGAGCAAGAGCCGGTCGCCGGGCAGGATGTCGAAGTCGAAGGTGTCGACCTCGACGGAGGCATAGACCCCGACCGCGCGGGTGACCGCGTTCTTGAACTGCTTGTACGGCGACGACTCGACCTGGTCGCGCTTGAGCTTGCCGCGGCGGACCAGCTCGTTCATCAGCGAGTGGTCCTCGGTGAGCTGGTGGCTCTGGCTCTGGCGCGCCAGGTAGATGCGGCTGTCGCCGACGTGGGCGATGAAGCCGCGCAGGTGATCGGGCTGGCCGGCGATCAGCAGCACCGACGTGGTCGTGCCCATGCCGCGCTTGTCGGCCTCGGCCTGCGCGCGGGTGTGGACCGTCGAGCAGGCGGTCTGCACCGCGTGCTCGAGCATCTGCAGGATCTCGAGCGCCGCGGCGCCGTCCTCGTCGGCGCGGTAGCGCTCGAGCAGGTCGCGGTTGGCGTGGACCGCGTCGCGGATCTCGTGCACCGCGATCGACGACGCCACCTCGCCGGCGGCGTGGCCGCCCATGCCGTCGGCGACGAGGAACAGCCGCAGCTTCTTGTCGATGAGGAAGTTGTCTTCGTTGTGGGTGCGCTGGCGCCCCACGTCGGTCGCCGCCGCGAAGGTCAACTCCATCGCGATCCGCGTAACACGGGCGTGTCAGGGGGTCAACGAGCCCACCTCGCGCCTCGCTGAAGATCGCCGACCGCGTGATGACCGGACGCCGCGCCGGCCGGGCGGCGCGCAACTTGCGCGCGCCCGCGGCCCGACATAACCCTCGCGCATGCCCAACCGCCTGGCCGGCGAGTCGTCGCCCTACCTGCTCCAGCACGCCGACAACCCGGTGGACTGGTATCCGTGGGGGCCCGAGGCGTTCGCGCGCGCGCGAGAGCTCGACCGGCCGATCTTCGTGTCGATCGGCTACGCGGCCTGCCACTGGTGCCACGTGATGGCGCACGAGAGCTTCGAGGACGCCGACACCGCGGCGCTCATGAACCAGCTCTTCGTCAACATCAAGGTCGACCGCGAGGAGCGCCCCGACGTCGACACGATCTACATGAACGCGATCCAGGTGCTCGGCGAGGGCGGCGGGTGGCCGCTGTCGGCGTTCTGCTTGCCCGACGGGCGGCCGTACTTCCTCGGGACGTACTTCCCGGTGCGCGACCGCTACGACCGGCCGGGCTTCGGCAAGGTGCTGCGCGCGATGGCGCAGGCGTACCGCGAGGAGCGCGACAAGGTGATGGAGAACGTCGAGGGGCTGGTCGACGGCCTCGTGCAGGTCGACCGCCACTACCGGGGCGCGCCCGCGGCGGCGCCGGCACCGCTGGCCGGCTCGATGCTGGTGACCGCGGGCCGGCAGATCGCGCAGCGCTGCGACCCCGAGCACGGCGGGCTGGCGGGCGCGCCGAAGTTCCCGTCGACGTCGGCGCACGAGGTGCTGGCGCGGGCCGCGCGGCTCGAGTTCGGCGGGCCGGCCCGCGACGCGTTCACGGCGTGGGCGCGCGGGATGGCGAACGGCGGCATCTACGACCACCTCGGCGGCGGGTTCGCCCGCTACTCCGTCGACGAGCGGTGGCTGGTGCCGCACTTCGAGAAGATGCTCTACGACAACGGGCAGCTCCTCGGCATCTACGGCGACGCGCTGGCGATGACCGGCGACGACGCGTACCGGCGCGTGATCGTCGAGACGGTGGCGTGGCTCGAGCGCGAGCTGGCCGGCGCCGACGGCGGGCTGTGGGCGAGCCTCGACGCCGACAGCGACGGCCACGAGGGGGCCTTCTACGTGTGGACGCCGGCGCAGGTGAAGGCGGCGCTCGGCCCGATCGACGCCTTGCACCTGATGAAGGCGTGCGGCGTCAGCGAGGGCGGCAACTTCGAGCGCGGCGCGAGCGTGCTGTCGCGGGTGACGCCGCCCGGGCCGGCGTCCGACGAGGCGCACCTCGACGCCCTGCGCGCGAAGCTGCTGGCCGCGCGGAGCAAGCGCGTGCGGCCGGCGACCGACGACAAGGTGCTGTCGGGGTGGAACGCCCTGGCGGTGAGCGGGCTCTGCCGCGCGTGGGCGGCGAGCGGCCACGCCCCGGCGCTGGCGCTGGCGGTGAAGGTCGGCGGCTTCCTGCGGTCGAAGATGATCGACGGCGGCGGCGGCGCCGGCGGCGCGCGGGTGGCGCGGGTGTGGAAGGAGGGCCGCGCGAAGCTCGACGGCACCCTCGACGACTACGCCTTCACGGCGCGCGCGATGCTCGACCTCGCGGAGGCGACCGGCGACGCGAGCTGGTGGCAGACTGGCGCGGCGCTGGTCGGCGCGATCCGCGCGCGCTTCTACCAGGCCGACGACGGCGGCGTCTTCTACCTGACCGCGGACGACGAGCCGGAGCCGCTCATCCATCGATCGGAGTCGCACCACGACGGCGCGATCCCGTCGGGGGCGGGCGTCGCGATCGCGGCGATGGTGCGGCTCGGCCACGTCGGCGGCGACGAGGAGGCGCTGGCGATCGCGGAGGCGTACCTGGCGCGGCGGCTCGGCTCCGGCGCGCTCGGGCCGCTCGGGGCCGCGAGCCTGCTGTGCGCGCTCGACGACCTGCTGCACGGGCAGGTGGTCGTGGTCAGCGACGGCGACGGGCGCGAGGCGCTGGTGGCGGCGGCGCGCGCGGCGTTCGCGCCGTCGAGGATGATCGCCGGGCCGTGGGCGGCGGCGAGCGTGCTCGAGGGCAAGACGCCGGCGAAGGAAGGCCGCGCGCGGGCGTTCGTCTGCCGCGGGATGACCTGCTCGGCGCCGGTGACGGAGCCGGCGGCGCTGGCGGCGCTGCTGGCGGCGCCGCCCTGAGGCCGCGCGGGTCGGCGCGCTCGGCCGACGATCGAGCGTCGCGCGCGCCGGCGCCCGCGAGCGGCGCGGTGGAGGATCGGTTGAAGATCGGCCGGCCTCGCGCGTCCAAGGCCCGATCCGGCCGTTGACTCGCTTCGCGGAGGTATGCTCGCCGCCATGACCATCGCACGCGCCATGTGCTCCCTGGTCGCCCCGATCGCCCTGACCGCCGCCATCGTCGCCGGCGCCGGCGCCGGGGTCGGGAACGCCGCCGCCGACACACCCGTGGTCGGCCAGTACTGGTCGGTGCCGGTCATGAAGTCGTGGCTCGAGGCGAGCCCGACCGCCGAGGACGCCGCCGGCAAGATCACGATCCACTGGCTGTGCGCGCCGCGCTCCGAGGCGTGCAAGGACGACCTCGCGCGCATCTACAACATGCGCGAGCAGATGAGCCGCGTCTACGTCGTCGCGTACATCAACGGGACGCTCAAGGACGCGAAGAAGCTCGACCCGGTGCGCGGCGACGTCGGCGCCGGCGCGGTCGCGTACGGCAAGCCGGTCGCGGCGCTGATGAAGTCGCTCGGCCTCGGGCCGGCGGCGTTGCCGATGGCGGTCGTGATCGGCACCGACGGCAAGGTCGCGCTGGTGACCACGACCGGCGATCCGTCGATCCTGGACGACCGCGACGCGAAGATCGCGAGCATGGTCAACGCGATCCACGAGTACACGCTGGCGGCGTCGAGCCCGGCGGGCACGGTGAAGGTCGGCCAGAAGTTCGACCTCGGCATCAAGATCGAGCTGGCCGGCTGGCTGCACTACGACCCGACGCAGCCGCCGGTGCTGACGATCACGCCGCCGCCGGACGTCACCTGCGACGCGAACAAGGTCACCGGCGACCAGATGCGGTTCAACGGCGGCACGCTCGACGCGGCGGTGCACTGCCAGGCGGCGGTGAAGGGCAGCTACGAGGCGAAGGGGATGATCCGGTTCGCGTTCGTCGGGCCGCGCAACGCGATGGGGCTCGGCGACGACGGCGTGCTGTGGAAGTTCGAGGTGCGGCCGGATCCGGCGACGGCGCCCACGAAGCCGCCGGTGACGCCGCCGGCCACGCCTCCGGCCACGCCTCCGGCGACGCCGCCTGCGGGCCGGCCGCCGTCGGCGAAGGTGCCGAGCGTGACCGCGCCGCCCGCGGCGACGACCAGGCCCTAGCGCACCGAACGGTTGCGACGCGAATTTGCGGGCACCTCCGGGCGTACGTCCGAGGCTCGCTCCTCCTGTGGGGCCACCACACTCGTCGCTGCGCTTCGGGCGTGCGCCCGGATCTGCATTCAAACCGTTCGATGCTCCGGCGCCGCGCCGCCGACGTCGGTGGCGATGTCGAAGCGGCGGTGACACCGAGGCCACGGCCGGTGATCGCGTGGCGCTACCCCGTCGGGGTCGACGGCGATGTCGACGCGATCGACGGCACCACCGGGCCTGACCGGGGTTCGGTGGATTTGACATTGGTGAGCGCATGCGCACGTTGATGCGCATGTTCAAGACCTGGCGCATCGGGCGCTTGCTCGGCTTCCCCATCGAGGTGGGCGCGAGCTTCCTCCTCCTGCTCGGCGTCGTGATGCTGTGGATGGGCGGGCTCTGGGGCGTCGTCGCCGTCGGGCTGACCTTCTCCTCCGTCGTGCTGCACGAGCTCGGCCACGCGGTCGTCGCGCGCCGCCTCGGCGTGCCGGTATCCAGGATCGGCCTCCACTTCTTCGGGGGCGCCGCGCAGCTCACCGACACGCCCCGGCGCGCCAGCGACGAGATCGCGATCGCGGCCGCCGGTCCGGCGGTGTCGCTCGCGCTCGCCGGCGCCGGCCTCGGCCTCGGCGCCGTGCTCGGCTCGCCGCTCGTCGGCCTGATCGGCTGGATCAACCTCGTCCTCGCCGTGTTCAACCTGATCCCGGCGTTGCCGATGGACGGCGGCCGCATCCTGCGCGCGCTGCTCACGCGCCGCCTGGACTACGTGCGCGCCACCGACGCGTCGGTCACCGTCGCGCGCGTGGTCGCGGTCGCCTTCGGCGTGATCGGCGTCGCCGCCGGCAGCCTGCAGCTCGTCGTCCTCGCGCCGATCCTGTGGATGATGGGCAACCGCGAGCGGATGCTGGCGCGCGTCGTCGCGCCGCGCATCGGCTACGACCGCGGCGGCTACCGCGACCACGGCCACGAGGTCCTGCCCCGCCGGCGCGGCTGGGGGTTCCACGCGTACGACGACGACGGTGACGACGGCGACGGCGACGACGGCGGCGGTCCGCGCGGCCCCCGCGGCCCGCGCCGCATCGTGATCCGCACCGCCGGCGGCCGCTGGATCATCGAGCGCTGACCCGGCGCCGCCGCGGCCGCTGGGATACGCTGGCGCGGGATGATCCGCCGCCCGACCGCGATCCTCGCGCTGCTGACCGGGCTGAACTTCCTCAACTACATGGACCGCACGCTGGTCGCGGCGGTCCTGCCGCGCATCCAGGACGACCTCGGGATGTCGAACTTCGAGGGCGGCCTGCTGGCGACCGTCTTCCTGCTCGGCTACTTCGTCACCGCGCCGGCGTTCGGGGCGCGCGCCGACCGCGGCCCGCGCAAGGGGCTCATCGCCCTCGGCGTGGTGGTGTGGAGCGTGGCGACCGCCGCGTCGGGCCTGGCCGGCACGCTGTGGACGATGCTCGCCGCGCGCGCGGTGGTCGGCGTCGGCGAGGCGAGCTACGCGACGCTGGCGCCGACGATCATCGACGACCTCACGCCGCCCGAGCAGAAGGGGCGCGCGCTCGCGATCTTCTACCTGGCGACGCCGCTCGGCTCGGCGGTCGGCTACGTGATGGGCGGCGCGATCGAGAAGGCGTGGGGCTGGCGCGCGGTCTTCTACGTCGCCGGCGGGCCCGGCGTGCTGCTCGCGCTCCTCTGCCTGCTCGTCGAGGAGCCGGCGCGCACGCTGGCGACCCGGCGGACGCGCGCGACCGAGAACGCCGGCACGCTCGCCCGCATCCCGCTGTTCCGGCGCGCGGTGCTCGGCTACTGCGCCGAGACGGCGGCGGTCGGCGCGTTCGCCTACTGGGCGCCGAAGTACCTGCACGCGCGGTTCGCGCTCGCGCTCGACAAGGCGAACTACTGGTTCGGCACGGTGACCGTCGTCGCCGGCGCGATCGGCACCGTGCTCGGCGGCCGGCTCGCCGACCGGGCGCTGCGGCGCCACCGCGGCGCGGTCGGTCACGACGACGCGGTGTCGCGGCGCGGCTCGAACGAGCTCTTGCGGATCTGCGCGATCGGCGCGGCGATCGCGGCCCCGTTCGCGCTCGCCGCGTTCCTGGTCCCGTCGCCGGCGCCGTTCTTCGCGCTGGTCGCGGTCGTCGAGATCGGCGTCTTCATGTCGGCGTCGCCGATCAACGCGGCGTTCCTGCGGACGGTGCCGGCCGAGCTACGCGCGAGCGCGATGGCGGTGTCGATCTTCGCCATCCACATGTTCGGCGATCTCGGCTCGCCGCCGGGCGTCGGCCTGCTCCTCGACGTCACGACGCTGGTCGCCGCGATGATGGCGCTGCCGGCGCTGCTCGCGCTCGCGGCCTTCCTCTGGTGGCCGCGCGCGCGCGAGGCGTAGGCACACGAGCGCGGCGCAGCCCGCGTCGACGGCGGACGCTCGCGCGCG
>DASZXE010000806.1:0-2271 GCA_035546475.1 Kofleriaceae bacterium | reverse complement strand
GCTCGCCGGGCTGCCGCTCGCGACCCGCGCGCGCCGTCGATCCCGCCAGCCAGGAGCCCCGAGCCGATGATCACCGTCCACCACCTCGAGCGCTCGCGCTCGCACCGCGTGCTGTGGCTCCTCGAGGAGCTCGGGCTGCCGTACGAGCTCGTGCGCTACCAGCGCGACCCCGAGACGATGCTGGCGCCGGCGTCCCTGCGCGCGGTGCACCCGCTCGGCAAGTCGCCGGTGATCACCGACGGCGACACGACCGTCGCCGAGTCGGGCGCCATCCTCGAGTACCTCGTCGAGCGGCACGGCGGCGGCAAGCTGGTCCCGCCCGACGGCCCCGATCGCCTGCGCTACCGCTACTTCCTCCACTACGCGGAGGGCTCGCTGATGCCGCCGTTGCTGGTGAAGCTCATCTGCCGCCGCATCGCCGGCGCGAAGATGCCGTTCTTCGCGCGGCCGATCGCGAAGCGGATCGCGGGGACGATCGACAGCGCGTTCGCGGCGCCGAACGTCGACCGCGCGCTCGCCTTCCTGGAGTCGGAGCTCGAGGGCCGCGCCTGGTTCGCCGGCGACGAGCTGACCGCCGCCGACATCCAGATGAGCTACCCGCTCGAGGCCGCGGTCGCGCGCGGCGGCGGCGCCGTGCGCACGCCGAACCTCACCCGCGTGCTGGCCGCGATGCGCGCGCGCCCGGCCTACGCGCGCGCGCTCGCGAGGGGCGGCCCGGTGATGCTCGACTGACGCTCCGCGCAGCGCGCGGGCCGCGCGGTGGACGGCCGAGGCGGGGGCGTCACTGGTCGGTGTAGATGAAGAGATCGTCGCCGTCGGTGACCGCGATGATCATCTGCGTGGTGCCCTTGGTCGCGGCGTCGAAGCCGTTCCACGCCTGCATCGCGACCTGCGCGTGCTGGAGGTCGTACGCCTCGGCGATGACGAGCTGCGCGGTCCAGTGGTCGGCGGCCGACACCTGCTCGGTCGCCAGCCGCAGGTCGGAGAGCTTGCGCTGGAACAGCGTCTGCGCGGCCGCGAGCGTGTACGGCTGGCCGAACGGGAAGGTGACCGCGCGGGTGACGCTGACGCCGACCTTGCGGCCGTCCATCTCGACGAGCAGGTCGGCCTTCTTGCCCTGCACGTCGTACTGGATCTCGGTCTCGGTCTTGAGCAGCGTCGCCCCCTCGCAGCGGGCGAGCCACTCGTAGGCGAAGACCTCCGAGTAGACCGAGCTGCCGCCGGCGTTGCCCTCGACGATCATCTGCTGGCCGCCGGGCGTGAGCTGGTCGCGGTCGGCCGGATCGTCGTAGCGATCGGTGCCGAAGTCGAGGTCGCCCTGGAACCACATCGGCGTGGTGCCGTCGAGCAGCGCCTGGGTGAGCACGCCGCACTGGCCGGTGATGGCGCCGAAGCCGGGCAGGGGAGGGCCGGCGGCGTCGATCGCCGCGTCGATCGAGGCCGGCGCGTCGGCGGCGGGCGCGTCGATCGCCGCGCGGGCGTCGGGGCCGGCGGAGGCATCGTCGCCGCCTCCACAGGCGGCGAGCGCGGCGCCGCAGATCGCGGCGAGGACGAGGGACGCGGAGCGCATCCGCGCAGCCTACCTCGGCGGGCGCGGCGCCGATCGGCGATCGACGAGGCTGGGCCGTCGGTCGGCTTCAGAAGCCGCCGTAGAGCTGGTTGACCCGCACCGCCGACAGCGACGCGTCGAAGCCGATCTGGCCGTCGCCGTCGACCTGGTTGCAGACGACGCCGACGAACTGCGGATTGTCGGAGGCGGCGTCGGGGATGGGCACGATCGCCTCGAGCTCGACCGACGCCGACTGGATGATGTTGGCGACCGCGTTCGGCGACTGGAACGTGACGCCGCCGAGGTGGGCGCCGATCGGCGTCTGGATGGAGCAGGTGCCGACGTGGTAGTTGCTGCCGAAGCTGCCGGTGAGGACGCGCGCGCGGACGAGGTAGGTGCCGGGGACGTGGACGAAGAAGTAGGCGAAGGTGTTGCCGCCGTTGGCGCGGATCAGGAGCGCGCCGTTGTAGCTGGCGAAGTAGAGGTCCATCGGACCGGGCACGCCGTCGGCACCGGCGGGGCCGGTGGGGCCCGCGGGACCGGCGGGACCGGCGGGACCGGAGGCGCCGGCGGGACCCGTGGCGCCGGTGGCACCGTCCGGTCCGCGGACACCTGGCACGCCCTGGGGGCCGACCGGCCCGGGCACGCCGGCGGGGCCGGGCGGGCCCATCGGACCGGCGACGCCGGGCAAGCCGGGCGCGCCTGGCGGCCCGGCGGGGCCC
>DASZXE010000805.1:0-5314 GCA_035546475.1 Kofleriaceae bacterium | reverse complement strand
GAGCTCGGCGGCGCGGGCGCGGGCGCGGCGGGCGGCGTGGTCGCCGGCGTCGCCGCCGTGCGCGACGAGGTCGCGTGCTTGTCGAGCGGCGCCCCGCAGCCGCCGCACCAGACGTCGTCGCGCTCGTTGTCGAAGCCGCAGGCGGCGCACGGGCGGACCAGCACAGCGCGGCAGCCACCGCAGAAGCGGCGGCCGAACGGCGCCGGCTTCGCGCACTGCGGGCACGCGCGGACGAGCGAGGCGGCGGAGGAGGAGATCGACATGACGCGTTCCGGCTGGGAGGTCATTGCAGCTCGCGTTCGCCGAGGTCCTGGACCGGCCGCGCGTTGGCGCCGAACCGCTTCGCGATGGCGTCGATGCGGGCGGGATCCTCGGTGGCCTGCCGGCGCAGCACGTACCAGATGACGCCCTCGGTGCAGGGGGGCGTGGTCAGCGAGCCGTCGTAGCGATAGGCGGCGGTGTCCTTCGGCAGGAGGGCCGTCGGGTCGAACGGCCTCGCCAGCTTGCTCGGCGCCTTGCCCTTCGGCAGCGCCTTCCACAGCGGCGCGAGCGCGGCCGACGGCGCGCCCTCGGTGAGCTCGAGGGCGACGATCGCGAGCGCGCCGCGCTTGCTCTTGTGGACGAGCTGCAGCTCCATCGGGAAGCCGTCGCCGGCGACCGTGTGCTCGCCCGGGGTGTGGACGAGGAGCTGCACGAGGTCGTAGCGGGTCCCGTCGACGACGACGAAGCTGCCCGGCCCGAGGTCGACCTCGAGGCCGTGGCCGGTGTCGACCGCGGTGGCGGTGGCGGGGTGGTAGACGAAGATCACCTCGGGCGCCTGCGAGCGGCGCGGGAGGATGTCGATCGGCGACTGCGCCTCGCCGGTGCGGCAGGTCGCGAACGCGGGATCGAGCGAGCCCCACTTCGCGGGGCCGTCGGCGCCCTGGTAGCTCCAGTGGACGTCCGGCGCCGGCGCGGGGGGTGGCGGGTCGGGCTCGGCGTGCGCGTCGGCGGCGCGATCGCCCGCGTGCTCGGAGCCGCTCCTGGCGTCGCCGTCGGCCTTCGCGAGCCTCGTGTCGCCGTCGTCCTTCGAGCCGCGCGCGCTCTTCGCGTCGCTGTCGTCCTTCGAGTCGTTCGAGTCCTTCGCGTCGCGTGCGTCCTTCGCGTCACCGTCGCCGGCGTCGTCCTTCTTGCCGGCCCTCGCGTCCTTGCCGGCCTTCTTCCGGTCCTTCCCGCCCTTCTTCGCGTCGGCGGCGCCGTCGCCGTCGTCCTTCGCCTTCGGCCGCTGGCCGACCGGCTTGCCGGTCAGCTCCGAGACCGCATCCGACAGCTCGTCGACGCGCTTCTCCAGCTCCGCCACCTTCTTCGGCCCGTCGACGTACTTGCAGCCCGCCAGGGCGAGCAGGAGGACGAGGTGGCGCCGCACGGGGAACGAATCGGCCGCGCCGCCGTCCCGTGCAGCCGCGGCGCGCCTCCGGCGGTGCCGATCCCCGCGCACCTCTTGCGCGTTCGGGACTCCCGCGCCGCCGCCACGTCGGTCGCGCCGGAGCGCGCGTCAGCCGATGCGGCCCATCTCGCGATACTCGAGCGCCGCCGACAGCTCGACGTCGCCGGCGGTCACCGTCGCGTCGCGCCCGCGCGCGATCGCCCGCGCCGCCGCCCGCAGCGCCGCCTTCTTGATGTAGCCGCCCGCCATCTCGTACTTCTCCGCCAGCCGCTTCCACGGCACGTCGTCGGCGAGCTTCACCTGCGCCGGGAACATGCTGCGCCAGAGCTGCTCGCGCACCGGCGGCTCCGGCATCTCGAACATGATCGAGAAGCGGACGCGCCGCTTGAACGCCTCGTCGAGCCCCTGCTCGAGGTTGGTCGCCAGCAGCGTGATGCCGTTGTAGGTCTCCATCCGCTGCAGGAGGTAGTTCACCTCCAGGTTCGCGTAGCGGTCGTTCGAGCTCTTGACCTCGGTGCGCTTGGCGAACAGCGCGTCGGCCTCGTCGAAGAACAGGATGGCGTGCGAGCTCTCCGCCTCGTCGAAGACGCGGGCGAGGTTCTTCTCCGTCTCGCCGACGTACTTGTTGACGACCTGCGCCAGCTCGATGAGGTAGAGGTCGTAGCCCATCTCGCCGGCGATGATCTGGGCGACCATCGTCTTGCCGGTGCCCGGTGGTCCGGCCATCACCGCCGACACGCCGCGGCCGTACGGCAGCTTCTTGGCCCAGCCCCAGTCCTCGAGCAGGTGGGCGCGGTGCTTGGCGAACGCGACCAGCTCCTTGATCGTGTCCATCGTGTCGTCGGGCAGGACGAGGTCCTCCCACGTGAAGCCGGGCTGGATGCGGCGCGCGACGGTGCCCAGCCGGTGCTGCAGCATGAGGCGCGCGCTCTCGGTGAGGTCGCCGATGCCCAGGTGATCGCGGCCGCGCAGGCGGGCCTGGACGAGCGCGCGCTCGGCGGCGCGGGTGATCGCGGCGCCGTTGAGCGCGAAGCGGCCGCTGACCTCCTCGACGGTGTCGTCGTCGACGAGCACGCGGTCGGGGCCGAGCGTCGCCCGCCACAGCGCGGCGCGCTCGTGCACGCCGGGCGCCGGCAGCGCGACCTCGACGAGGTCCGGCACGGCGTGGATGAGCCACGACGGCCGCAGGTGGTTCGTGAACACGACCGGCCCCGGCAGCCGCCGCGCCAGCTCGGCGAACCGCTCGGCGAGCGGCGTCGCCTGGTCCTCGAGCGCGGTGCCGCCGCGCAGGACGACGACCGCGCGCCGCAGCATCGCCTCGCGGCCGATCCGCGCCATCCGATCGTCGAGGCGGTCGGCGCCGCGCAGGAGCTCGCCGACGTCGACGCGCAGCACCGGCCGGCCGGCCTCGGCGGCGAGCGCGCGCACCGTCATCGTCTTGCCGACGCCGACCGGTCCGATCAGGAGCACGCGCGACGGCGGCCCGGCCTCGCGGAGGCGCAGCGTGCGGGCGACCATCTCGATCACCGCCGGCGCCATGATGATCGTGCCGCGCGCCGCGTCGGGCGTCACCGAGGCGACGCCGTCGAGGGTCGGGTCGAGGCCGTCGTCGCCCTGCAGGTGGGCGATGATGCGATCGGTCAGGCGGACGATGCGGCGCGACGGCGGCACGCTGTCGGCCTCGGCCGGCGTGCCGACCAGGACGATGCGCAGCGCGCGCAGCGGCCCGTCGGGGGCGAGCGCGGCGCGCATCCGCTCGCGGGCGGCGAGGTCGTCGCCGGCGAGCAGATCGGTGAGGAACCCGGCGTCGGGCCGCTTGCGGGTGAAGTCGTCCCACGCGAACGAGCACGCGCGCTCGAGGTCCGGATCGTGCTCGAGCGCGGCGAGCACCGCGACGACGCGGCGCGCGCTGTCGTCGAGGCCGGCGCCCTCGCACAGGCCGGCGAAGCGCGAGCCCGGCATCGTCGCCGCGCGCCACGCTTCCTCCGTCCGGTCACCGACGGCCGGACCGGCGGGCCGCTCCGCCTCGGTGAGCAGCCGCACCACGTCGGCCGCCGCCACCGCGTAGCGGCTCTTGGGCACGCCGGCGACGACCTCGCGCGAGCGCGCGGTGCGGTGCAGCATCGCCTCGACCCATCCACGCACCACCGCCGCCAGTCGCTCGAGCTGCACCGACGGAGTCGCGGCCGACATCGCGCGCACCTTATCACGCGGCGCGGCGCGCACCGGCCGGCGGCGCTTCACGCGCGCATTCGTTGCGCGGCGAAGGTCGGACGCCCTGTCCGCTGCCGCGACCTGCTGCAAAACGCAGTGACACGCGTGTCCGGAGTGTGACTGCGGTGATCGGAATCGACTGCAATGCTGCAGTCGGCGATTCCCACTCTTGACACGATCGACGATCTCCCCCTATTGAATTCGCGAGGGACATTCACGGCGCCGGCGTTGCGTGCCTCCACGGTTGGCGCGGCGTCGGGGTGCGCCTGCACTTCACGTCGACTGCGGAGGAGGAAGCGTCTCATGGCGATCGTGCCCACGTATCCGGGGGTCTACATCGACGAGATCCCGAGCGGCGTCCGCACCATCACGGGAGTCTCGACGTCGGTGACCGCGTTCATCGGACGTGCGGCGCGCGGCGCCACCGACGATCCGATCGTGCTCACCAGCTTCGCCGACTTCGAGCGGAAGCTCGGCGGCCTGCAGGTCGACATGCCGATGTCGTACGCGGTTCGCGACTTCTACCAGAACGGCGGCAGCACGGCGGTGATCGTGCGGCTCTACCGGCCGCCGGCGAGCGGGACCGGCATCGCGACGATGACCTTGCCGTCGACGTCGCCGAGCTCGTCGTCTTCGAGCTCGTCGTCTTCGAGCTCGTCCTCGTCCTCTTCGTCGTCGAGCTCTTCGTCGTCGAGCTCTTCGTCGTCGAGCTCGTCGTCTTCGAGCTCGTCGTCTTCGAGCTCGTCGAGCTCCGCCACGCCGGCCTCGAACGCGCTGCCGCTGCAGGCGTCGAGCCCCGGCGCGTGGGGCAACGAGCTGACGGCGTCGGTCGACTACGACGGCATCTCCGACCTCACGCAGGAGGACCTCGACGCGATCGGCGCCGCGGCCACCGACCTGTTCAACCTCACGATCACCGACACCGGCACCGGCACCGTCGAGCACTACGCCAGCGTCACGCTCGTCGAGAGCACGCGCCGCGTCGACCGCGTGCTCGAGCTCTCCTCGAAGCTCGCCCGGCTCGGCACCACCGCGATCTTGCCCGGCACCGGCCGGCCCGCCGAGACCCGCGTCAGCGGCTCGAACCCGCCCGTCGACCTCCCGGTCACCGCCAGCGGCGGCGACGACGGCCAGAACCTGTCGAGCGGCGACTGGGGCAGCGGCGCGTGGAGCGAGAGCGGCAAGACCGGCCTCTACGCGCTCCTCAAGGCCGACACCTTCAACCTGCTCTGCATCCCGCCCGACGTCCGCGACCAGGACACGCCGCAGACGGTCTACCAGCTCGCGCTCACCTTCTGCCGGGCGCACCGCGCGTTCCTGATCGTCGACCCGCCGAACACGTGGGTGAACAGCACGCCCAACCCGACCGATCTCAACCTCACCGGCCAGGACGCGCGCAACGCCGGCGTCTTCTTCCCGCGCGTGCGGCAGGCCGATCCGATGCGCGGCGCCCAGCTCGACAGCTTCGTGCCGTGCGGGATCATCGCCGGCGTCATGGCCCGCACCGACGCCGACCGCGGCGTGTGGAAGGCGGCCGCCGGCCTCGACGCGTCGCTGTCCGGCGTGCAGGGGCTCGCCGTCCAGCTCACCGACGGTGACAGCGGCCAGCTCAACCCGCTCGGCGTCAACTGCCTGCGCGCCATCCCCGGCGCCGGCCCGGTCGTGTGGGGCTCG
>DASZXE010000804.1:0-8144 GCA_035546475.1 Kofleriaceae bacterium | reverse complement strand
TGGTACGAACCGGCGCGTGTCTCCGCCGCAACGCCCGCGCGTCCAGCGCCGCCTCGACGAGCGCGCGCTGCGCAAGCTGGTCCAGGACCGCGAGCGGCTGTGGTCGCTGTCGCCTGGTGGCAGCGCCGCGCGGCCGCTGGTGGTCGACTCGACGGCGGTGATCGAGCCGCGCGCCCGCGCCCTGCCCTGCCCGCAGTGCGAGGGCGAGCTGCGCGTCGGCGAGCACCGCGCCGCGGCGGGCGGGCTGCGCGCGGTCGACGTCCGCTGCAGCCGGTGTCACGCCGCGCGCACGGTCTGGTTCCGCCTCGGCTCGTCGCAGCCGAGCTGAGCGGCCCGATCGCCGGCGCCCGCCGAGGACGTGCACCGACGCGGGGCAGCGCGGCGGCAACGGCGTAGCCGCCCGATGCCATCACTGCTTGCACTGACAGCAATGATTCCTTCGACGGCTGCGGCATCCAGCTCATCGATCCCTGGAACGGCTGAGCTGCCGATCAGCTCGCGCGGTCCTTGCGCCAGCGCCAGGCGAGCCACGCGACCGAGCCGACGAGGCCGAGCCAGCCGATCGTGCGCGTCACGTGCGCGATGGCGAGATCGCGGTCGAGCACGCCCCAGCGGGTGAAGATGTGCTCGAAGTCGTGCTCGGTGCCGCCGACCAGCGGCAGCACCTTCGCGCGGGCGTCGGCCATGTAGCGCGCGATGTTGAACAGGTTCTGGAAGCCCCAGACGGCCGCGCCGGCGACGCCGTGCGCCTGGCGCTTGAAGAAGAAGATCGCCGCCGCCGCGATCGGGAAGGTGAGCTGCCCGAGCACGCCGCCGTACAGCTCGGCGGTGTGGCCGAACAGCCGGTAGAAGACGTGGCCGGCCTCGTGGAACGCGAGGTTCGCGTCGTCGAGGATCGGCGTCCAGCCCGGGTCTCCCGCCACGAGCAGCACCACGACGACCGCCGCGAACGCCGCCACTCCGACGAGCTGTTCGGTCCGCACCGGCTGCCACGGCTCGAGCTCGATCCGCACGGCGGACGATCGTACCCCATGCTCCGCTGGGAGCGGGACACCATCCAGGCGACCTGACGCCGCTCGAGCGGCGCGGTGCTCCGGTCCCGATCATGATCGTCTCGGATCCCGAGGTGATGATGGGCAAGCCCGTCGTGGCGGGCACGCGCATCACGGTGGAGACCATCGTCGAGCACCTGTACGCCGGTGGCGGAGCCGCAGCCGCTGCGGCGGCGGGCGCGCGGGCGGCGGATGGACCGCGTCGGGGGCGGGGGCCGAGGCCGTCCGCCGCGGGCGGCTGATGGACCGCGTCGGACGCGGGGGCCGAGGCCGTCCGCCGCGGGCGTGGCGGGGCCGCAGCCGCTGCGGCGGCGGGCGCGCAGGCGGCTGATGGACCGCGTCGGTAGTGGGGAGGGGTTGGGTAAGGAGCCCGAAGATCCAGGCCACCCGAGACCGCACGGGCGCGACGCGGCAAGGAGAGCCGCCCCGCGGGCGTGTGGTTCAGCGCTTGCGGGTCTTCTTGCGGGCGGCCTTCTCGGCCTTGCGCTTGTCGCGCTTGTCGCGGCGCTCGTCGGCGCGCACGGCGCCGGGGACGTTCTTGGTGCCGGGCGCGGTGTAGCCCTTGGGCAGGCCGGGGACCGCGCCCTGCGGCACGCCCGGCAGGTTCGGCATGTTCGGGATGCCCGGGCCGCCGGCGCCGTCGAGCAGGCCGCCGCCGCCACCGCCGCCCGCGCCCATGATGGCGCCGAGGTCCATGTTCGCCAGCTTCTTCATCTGGCTGAACTGCTTGAGGCCGGGGATCTTGCCCATCAGGCCCGTCGACGCGCCGAGCTGCACCATCATCTGCCGCATCGTCGCGAACTTCTGCAGCAGCTCCTTCACGTCGTTCTCGGGGCGGCCGCTGCCCTTCGAGATGCGGCGCACGCGGCCGGCGTCGAAGTCGGCGCGCCGCCGCTTGGCCTGCCGCCCCGCCGTCGACGTGAACTCCTCCCACGACGTCTTCACGAAGACCTCGGGCTCGAGGCGCTCCTGCATCGTCATCGAGTTGATCATCGACTCGATCTTCACCAGCTCCTTGTCGTCGAGGTTCACCCCCTCGGGGAGCTGGCCGCCGAAGAACGGCAGCTTGTCGAAGAGATCCTTCAACGACCCCATCTTCTGGATCATGCGGATCTGCTCGAGGAAGTCCTGCATGTCGAACTTGCCCTTGAGCATGCGGATGGCGTCTTCCTCCGCCTTCTCCGCGTCGACGACCTGCTCGAAGTCCTTGACCAGGCCGACGATGTCGCCCATCCCGAGGATGCGCGACGCCAGGCCCTCGGGCCGGAACTCCTCGAGCTTGTCGAGCGACTCGCCCATGCCGAGGAACTTGATCGGCTTGCCGGTGATCTCCTTGACCGACAGCGCGGCGCCGCCACGGGCGTCGCCGTCGAGCTTCGTCATGATCACGCCGTCGAGGTTCAACCGCTTGTTGAACGTGTCGGCGACGTTGACCGCGTCCTGGCCGGTCATGGCGTCGAGGACGAGGAAGATGTTGGCCGGCTGGGCGGCCTTGTCGATGTCGTCGAGCTCCTGCATCAGCGGCTCGTCGATCGCGAGCCGGCCGGCGGTGTCGAACAGGATGACGTCGCAACCCTCCTTGGCCGCGAAGTCGACCGCCTCCTTGCAGATCGTCACCGGGTCGGCGCCGGGGATGGTGAAGACCGGCATCGACAGGTTGCGGCCGAGCGTCTTCAACTGATCGACGGCGGCGGGCCGGTAGATGTCGGCGGCGACCAGGAGCGGCCGCTTCTTGTGGTTCTTCTCCAGGTAGCGGGCGAGCTTGCCGACGGTGGTCGTCTTGCCCGAGCCCTGGAGGCCGACCATCATGATGCCGGTCGCGCCCTTCTTCGCCCAGCGGAGGTCGGTGTCGACCGGCCCCATCATCTTGGTCAGCTCGTCCTGACAGATGGAGATGAAGGCCTGGTCCGGCGTGATGGTCTTGACGCCGTACTCCTTGCTCTTGGCGCGCAGCACGACCTGCTCGCCGCGGGCGGCTTCCTTCACGCGATCGAGGAAGCGCTTGACCACGCGGAACTCGACGTCCGCCTCGAGGAGGGACAGGCGCACGTCGCGCAGGGCCTCGTCGATGACGTCGTCGTCGAGCTCGGCCTTGCCGGTCAGCCGCTGCTTGGCGGCGCGGAAGCCTTTGGAGATGGTCTCGAACACGGCAACTCCTGTGGGTGGCAGGCTATACCACGCCGCGCCCTGGCCGCGGGGCGCTGGCACCGGCGGGCGGCGTTCGCTACCTTGAATGACGGCCCGGCCGCGCGCGTCGGTCCCGGGCTCCCCATGTCACGTCCCCTTGCCGTCGCGATCGCGTGCCCCGTCTTGACGGCGGGCCTGGTGCTGCTGGCGCCGCGGGCGGCCGCCGCCGGGCCCGCGCTCACCTGCGCGATGACGGAGGCCGACTCGATCGACGTCGACGGCATGCTCGACGACTGGGACGGCGTGGCGAAGGCGCGGGCGGGCGGCACCGACAGCGACGCGAGCTTCGACGTCCGCTGCCTGTACGACGGCACGCGGCTCCTGCTCGCCTTCGACGTCCGCGACGAGCACGTCGTGCGCGCCCGCGGCAAGGGCGGCGACGACCGGCTCGACCTGCAGCTCGCGGCCGGCGGCGCGCCGCTGACGATCTCCCTCTTGCCCGGCGTCGACGGGATCGCGCCGCGCCGCGAGGTCGGCGGCAAGGCGGCCCCGGGGTGGCTGAAGGTGGAGGACACCCTGCAGGAGCACGGCTGGTCGGCGGAGCTCGAGATCCCGCTCGCGAAGCTGGCCGGCTGGGGCCCGAACGTGCCGTCGCTGTCGCTGTCGGCGAGCGACCTCGACGCCGATGTCGCCAGGCTGGCGAGCGTCGAGCACACCGTGACCTGGGCGGGCGCGCTGGCGCTCGGCAACGCGCCGTCGAGCCGCGACGCCTTCCTGCAGGACGCGGGGCTCGCGCCCGGCGACGTGACGATCGATACGGCGGCGGAGCTCGACGCCTCGAGCAAGGGGCCGGAGCGGTTCCTCGCCGGCGGCGACGTCATCGCGGTCCTGAGCGACCACTACGCGTACGTGCACCTGCCGGTCGAGCGGGCGGCCGACGTCGTCAAGGTGGAGCTGGTCGACCTGCGGGGCGACGGCAGCCGGGTGGTGGCGACCACGGTGCGGCAGCGCGGCGGCGGCGCGGTGCGCGACGTGCTGACCCTGTGGAACGTCGAGGGCGGCCAGCTCCACCCGATCGGCTCGATCGAGCTCGGCGTCGAGCGGGGCGGCAGCAAGCTTCGCTCGACGTGGACGATCGAGCCGGCCAGGAAGTGGAAGCAGGCGCGCGGCGCCAAGAAGGTGCTCGTCGTGCGCGCGCAGCCGGCCGTCGCCTGGGACGAGGACAGCTACCACGAGGCCCGCTCCGCCGACGCCATCTCCATCCACGTCCCCTGGGACGACGACCGCGCCGGCGGCCTCTTCTGGCTCGACGCCGGCGACGACCTCCACTCCGCCGACCTCCCCCGATAGCCGCCCGATAGCCGCGTGGGCGACCTCTGCCGCTTCGACCGCGAAGAAGGACTCCTCTGATGCTCAGTGTTGCGCTTCACGATGATTCGCGGAGCGTATCGCGCCTGTTGCTACACGAGGGTCTCGTTCGGTACGTGACCCTGGAGGCACCGGTACCGCAAGCTCGTCGCGTCCTGGGTGTCATCATGGATCAAGCACTTCGAGCGACAGGGAGCGCCGATCTGCGTCGGTTTTCCGAGCTGGCGGGAGAGCGGTTGGCCATGGAATGCGGGGCGCCTGGGAGCTGGGCGTTCTTTGCCGGCGTCGACGTGACCGCGACGGAAGTGACCTGCTGTGTGGCCGGAGCACACCGTGTTCACCTGATCAAAGGGGACTCGATTGTCGAGTCCACACGCGAACACACTCTGGCGAATGATCCCGGCGCACTGTCACAACTGGCGACCGATGTGCGGCGCCGGCATGCGAACATGGTCGTGCGCAGCCTCGGCGCAGGAGGACACTCGCCCGCCGAGCTGACGAGATGGTCCATCGAGGGCCCATGCGACATCGTGGTGGTGTCGGCCGACTACTATCACTATCGGGAACCGCTCACCTATGCCCTCGCGGTGAAAGACGCACTTGCAGCTTCGGAGCCAATCCAGGGTTCCTGCGCGTGGCTTTCGAGACATTGATTCGAGCGCAGACGTTGCTACCGCGAAAGCCGCGTGGCTTCGACCTCATCGTTGCAGTCGAGTTCGTTCCATGGAGGTGGTGACGTGTCAGGCTGTGGCCACCGGTGGCCACCATCTTGGGGGTCGTTGTTGCGTGCAAGAGGGGAGCGGTGATCGTGAACAGATTCCAAGTCGCTGGAAGCGCCCACGACGGGGCCACTGGCCATGTCATCGGCCGGTCCGTCAGCAATGGCCTCCGGGTCGGCGTGCCGTTCCAGCCGTTCCGACGGGATGCCTTCACCCGGAGCTGGCAGCTCGCGGGGTGACGCCCGCCGCTCTCGGACGCGCGTCGCGGCGGCGGCGGCGGCGGGGAGTCAGGAGCCGGCGCGGGCGCAGCGGAAGCCGTTGGAGCTGGAGCGGGCGGAGCGCTTGGTGTGGAGGCGGTTGGCGGCGCGGAAGTAGGCGCGGTCGTCGGAGTCCCAGCCGCCTCCGCGGAGGACGAAGAGCTTGTCGGCGGCGGCCCTGGCGGTCTCGGCGGGCGCGGGGTCGGTGAAGGTGCCGGCGTCGTAGCGCGCGTACTCGTCGGCCACCCACTCCCAGACGTTGCCACCCATGTCGTAGGCGCCGAACGGGCTCGAGCCGTCGGAGAAGCTGCCGACCGGCGCGGTCGTCGCGAACTGGTCGGAGTCGCCGATCGACTTCCACTTGAAGCCGAGGCTCTTGCCGAGCGCCTGGCAGTCCTTGTCGCAGCCGTTCACCAGCCTCGGCGACGGCGCGCCGAGCTTGGGCTCCCATGGATAGCTGCGGCCGTCGGTGCCGCGCGCCGCGTACTCCCACTCGGCCTCGGTCGGCAGCCGCTTGTGCTGCGCCGCGCAGTAGGCGGTCGCCTGGTCCCAGGTGACGCAGTTGATCGGGTGCGCCTTGCGATCGGCGTGGCCGGCGTTGCAGACGCCGGCGTCGTTCCACTTCTTCGCGGTCGCCGGGTCGAGACCCTCCCAGTCGACGGTGGTGGCGGCGGCGGTGCAGCCGCCGGCGGCCACGCACTGGGCGTAGGCGTCGACGGTCACCTCGGTGCGATCGAGGCAGAAGCCGGAGATGGTCACCGTCCGCTTGCCCTTCGGCGCCGGGATCTCGTCGGGATCGCCGGCGGCCGGCGTCGAGCCCATGTCGAACGTGCCGCGGTGGACCGGCACCATGTCGCTCGGACAGGTGGGCTCCGGGATCGGCGGGGCGAAGCCGCCGTCGCCCGGCGTCGCGGCGTGGGTCGATTTCGCGGCGACGCAGACGGCGAGGTCGTCGGCGTTGCGGTCGGCCTTCTTGCCGGCCGGGCAGGTACACGCCTGCGCCTTCGGGTTGGGCTTGCCGCCCTTGCCGCACCGGTAGCCGGCGGGCGGCGCGGCGAGCGCGACGGTGGCGAGGCCGGCGAGCGCGAGGCCCCCCGCGCCGGCGACGATCCACGACGATCGAGCGAGCATCGCCGCGATCCTACGTCGCCGCCCGCCCCCGCGCTAACACGATGGCCGGGAACACGCCGTGGCACGGCTCACGCGGAGGCGGCGTGCTAGCGTGGGGTTCGTGATCCGGAACCTGGCGGCATTCCAGCGGCGGCGCGTCGAGGAGGAGCGGCGGGCCCTGGCGTCGATGGATCTGGCCGAGAGCGCCGCGCTGGCCGAGGCGTTGCTGACCTCGTCGATCCTCGAGGCAAGCGAGCCCGCGCCGCGTCCGAGGGCGCGGAGCCTCGCACGGGCCCTGGGCATCACGTCGGGGCTCCGCGTCTCGACGCGGACATGAGCCGAGCCACGCGCTCGTCCTTCGACGCGTTCTGTGGCGACGCGATCGATCTCCTGCAGCGCGCACGGGTGGCGTACCTGATCATCGGAGGGATCGCCGTCGCGGTCGTGGGCGAGCCGCGCGTCACCGCCGACCTCGACGTCGTCGCCTACCTCGACACGGACGGCGCCGAGGCGTTGATCGAGCAGGCGCGGGCCGCCGGTTTCGCCGTGGCGGCCGACGAGCGAGAGCAACTGCGCGACACCGGCACCTTGCGGTTCCGCAAGGGCCGCTTCCAGCTCGACATCATCCTCGCGTCGTTGCCCTTCGAGGACGCCGCCCGAGCACGCGCTCATCGGCAGAAGCTCTTTGGTCGCACGGTGCCGCTGCCGACGCCCGAGGATCTGATCCTCTTCAAGGTGCTGGCCGGGCGCGACAAGGATCTCGTCGACGCCGTCGGAGTCGCGCGCCGCCACCTGGCCTCCCTCGACGTGCGCTACCTCGTCTCGACGATCGACGGCATCTGCGACCTCGCCGAGGACCTCGGGCCCCGCCAGCGACTCGACGAGGTGATTCGCAAGGCCGGGACCTGACGGGCCGCGTCGCACGCCGGAGCCACGACGCGGTCAGTGGCCGGCCGGAGTCCGGGCGCAGCGGAAGCCGATGGTGGCGCGGGCGACGCTCTCGGGGCCGGCGCCGGGCGCGAGCGACGTGCTGAGGTAGAGCGGGTCGTTGGGCTCGCGGCCGCGGTCGCGCGGCTCGCGGACGAGCGCGACCCCGTCGGCGTCGGGGCCGGTCCACTCGCTCTCGGGGCCGACCGTCACCGCGCCGCTCTTCGCCCTGGCGAACGCGTACCACTGGTCGCTCGTCGGCAGGTCGGCGTCGATCGCCCGGCAGAAGTCGCGCGCCTGCGCGAAGGTGACGGAGGTGACGGTCGCCGAGCCGGCGAGCGCGACGTGATCGAGCGGCTGGTGCCCGCTGGCGTCGATCGGGGCGAGCGACGCGACGAACCAGCCGTACGCCTCGCGCGAGACGAGCGCCTGCTGGACCGAGAACGGCGGCGTGCCGAGGCTGATGAACGGATCGGCGGCCTCGACCCGCTCGCGCAGGCTCGGACCGGCGTCGACCGGCGGGCCGGCGGCGTCGACGGGCGGCCCGGCGGCGTCGACCGCGGTCGCGGCGTCGAGGACCGGCG
>DASZXE010000803.1:0-6294 GCA_035546475.1 Kofleriaceae bacterium | reverse complement strand
TGCGTGCCGGGGTGGCAGGCGCCGACCGTGCTCGTCTCGCCGCACGGCCGGGTGTCACCCGCCGCGCAGTCGCAGCCGGGATCGACGTTGCCGTCGCAGTCGTCGTCGACGCCGTTGCACGTCTCCACGCCGACCGCCGGCGCCGAGCAGCCCTCCCACACGCCCGCGTGGCAGGTCTCGGTGCCGGTGCCGCACGCGCTCGCGCAGTCGCGCGTCAGGTCCTCGTCGACCTGGCCGTCGCAGTCGTTGTCGAGGCCATCGCAGGTCTCGACCGCCACGTGCTGCGCGATCTGCTGCAGCGCCGCCGTCAGCGCCGCCGCGTCGTCGGCCTGGTAGTAGCACTGGTTCGGATCGGCCGGCAGCTCGTTCATCGGGTTGCAGCCGGGCAAGGCCGTCCCCGCCGTCACCGCCATCCGGTTGAGCGACAGCGCGTCGGTCGCGCCGCCGAAGCCGACCACGTACGTCGTCACGCCGGCGGCGTTCAGCGACTCGACCGCGGTGACGCCGTCGAACCGCGTGCCCGGATCGTACGGCGAGCACCACTGCCAGCCGTCGGTGATGACGACCGCGTAGCGCGGCGTCTGCGCGTCGACCAGCGTCGGCTCGATCGCCGCCCGCTCCAGCGTCTGCGCCATCGGCGTGTAGAAGCCCGCGGTCGGCGGCGGCGTGCCGAGCGCGCCGAGGATCGCCGCCTTGTTGTTCATCGCCGGCGCGACGTCGAGCCCGCCCGGCCCGCACTCGTTCGGCCGCGGGAACGTCATCAGGCCGACCGCCGCGTCGTGCTGCAGCCCGGTCATGACGTCGCCGAGCGCATTCACGGCGATCGTCCACTTGGTGACGCCGTTGATCGTGCCGGTGCGCATCGAGCTCGACTTGTCGAGCACGACCATCACGGTCGGCGGCCGGCACGCCGGGTTGTCGGCGGCGGCGGACGAGGCGCCGGCGACGAGGCCGGCAAGCGACAGGAGCGAGGCGAGGCGAAGGGTACGCACGGCGACCGCGACCAGAGCAACCCTCGGGCCAGCGCCGCGCGCTCGAGGTCCGGCCAATCTCGCGCACCTGCGCCCCTGCCCCGGCGCAGCCCGAGGCGCCGGCTACTGCACTGGCCAGGACACACAGCCCCACCGGCCGGAATCCGGCCACCCGCCACCCGCCGGCCGTCGGCCGTCGACCGTCACCGGACGCGGGGCAGCGTCACCCGGAACCGCGTCTCGCCCTCCTCCGACGTCACGGTCACCTCGCCGCCGTGCGCGCGCACCAGCTCGCGCACGAACGCCAGCCCGAGCCCGGTCCCCTTCTCGCGCGTCGTGAAGAACGGGTCGAAGATCTTTCCGCTCACGCTCGGCTCGATCGTCGGCCCGCGGTTCCACACCTCGAGCACGACGTCGCCGCCCACCGCGCGCGCCTCGAGGCGCACCGCCGCGCCGCGCTCGCCCACAGACGCCGCCGCCTGGATCGCGTTCTTCGCCAGGTTGAGCACGACGCGGCGGAGCTGCCCCGGATCGGCCGTCACCGTCAGCCCCTGCTCGACCTCGAGCTCGACGTCGAGCCCGGCCTCGCCGGCGTCCCGCGCCACCAGCTCGGCCGTGTCCTCGAACAGCGCGCGGACGTCGACGACCGCCGGCTCCGGCGGCGGCCGCCGCGCGAACTCGGCGAACTCGCGCACGACCCGCTCGAGGTAGCCGACCTCGCGATCGATCTTCGCCGCGTGCGCCGCCCGCGGATCGCCCTCCAGCTCGTCGCGCAGGATGCCGGCGTAGAGCTGGATGCCCGCCAGCGGATTGCGCACCTCGTGGGCGATGCCGGCCAGCATCTGCTGGGTGCGCGCGTCGCGCTCGGCGAGCTGCCGCCGCATCGTCTCCATCGTCGCCGCCAGGACGCCCAGCTCGTCGCGCCCCGCCGGCGCGATCGGCGCCGACAGGTCGCCGGCGCCGATGCGGGTCGCCGCCGCCGCCAGCACGCGCGCCGGCCGCGTGATGAGCACGGCGACGCCGAACGTCGCCACCAGCACGAGCCCGAGCAGCCCGACGCCCCACAGGAGCAGGCTCCGCCGCAGCGACGCCAGCCGCGCGAAGTAGGTCGCCGGCGCCTGGGCGCCGATCGCCAGCACGACCGTCGCGTCGGTCTCCGACGCGTACACCGGCGCGTAGCCGACCTTGTACATCGTGCCGTGGCGGTCCTCGAACGTCACCGACGCCGCGACGCCGCCGGCGAAGACCCGGTCGAGCTCCACGCGGTCGAGCTCGGCCTGGTAGTAGACGGTGCCGATCGCGACGTCCGGATCGGTGTCGGCGCGCGACGCGAACTGGCGATCGAAGACGTAGAGCCGCACGCCGGTGACCGCGGCGACCGCCTGCAGCTTGGCGACCACGTTCTGGTGGGCGCGCTCGGCGTCGTTGCCCTCGCCGAGCTGGACGAGGTACTTGCCGCGCACCTCGGTCGCCGCCGACGCCGCGACCGCGGTCAGCCGCGTGCCGAGCTCGGCGTCGAGGTCGCGCCGCGTGACCTCGTACGCGACGACCGCGAAGACGGCGAACAGCGCCAGCGTCGGCGCCGCGACCGCGAGGAGCAGCTTGACCAGGATGGTCGCGCGCGGCCGCACCGCTCGAAGTTACCTCGATCGCGAAGCGCACGGTGTAGCCGGCGGCAGCGCGGCGACGCCGAGGTTCTGGGCGATGGTCGTCTTGCCGACGCCGCTGCCGCCCTCGAGCAGCACGTTCTCGCCGCGGTCGATGAAGTCGAGCTCGACGAGCCGGTCGACGAGCGCGCGATCGAGCTTCTCAGGGTGGTTCCAGTCGAAGCGATCGAGCGGCTTGAAGGTGCCGAGGCACACGGTGCGCGTGCGCCGCGCGAGGTTGACGGCGGCGCGGCTGCGCTCCTCGAGGTCGGCGAGCTGCTCGAGGGTCTCCGTCGGGCCGAGTCGGCTCTTGTGGACGTGGGCGAGGAACGCCGCCAGCGCGTGCATGCCGACGCGAAAGCCCAGGCGGCGCAGGCGCTCGCCGAGGTTGTCGCTGTCGTCAGTCATCGATCGCATCGAGGCCGCCGCGCGCGTACAGGGCCGCTCGGTCAAGCGGATGCCGAGCGGCGCCGGCCACGACGCCCAGATGTTCGCGCCTCACTGTCCGACCGCGATGACCTTCGTGCCGTCGGCCGGCGGCATCAGCCACAACGTCCGCGAATACACGTCGCCCGAGCAGCTCGTCGCCGGCGCCGACGTTCTCCTCGCCGTCGCCCTCGCGGTCGCCGATCAGCGATAGCGCTGGACGCTGCTACCACCACCGGCGAGCCAGCCAAGACCCTCGCTGATCCCGCCGCTCACTCGAGCGTGAGCTGGATGCGGACCGCGGCGTGGTCTCGACGCGCGCGGCCCGCGGAGTCGACGCCGTAGATGCTCGTGATGTCAGCGGGGCGCAGCGGCGGCGCGAGCCGCGCGCGGTACATCCGGTCTTCACCTGCGACGCGGGTGGCGAAGCGCCATCGTTCGCCGCGCTGGAGGCCTACGGTGTGCTGGTAGGTGCCCATCGCGGCCTCCGAGAGCACCAGCCACGTCCAGTCACCGGGCGGATCGATGGTCGAAACCTGTACGAGATCGAGACAGGTCATCTCTTTCGTCGTCGTGACGTCAGACCCCATGGGTGGGAGCACCGCACCGTTCGGCTGCGAGCCTGCGCGTGCTGCGTCGCCAGGCCCGAGCCAGATGCCGAGCATCTGGCCGGCGAGCTCGCGATGGTCGTCGGTCGGGACGTGGATCACCTCGTCGATCAGCCACCGCTGCACGCCGTCCCAGTACGACTCGGCCGTTGCGATGCGTGGGTGGTCGAGGTGGAGCGACCTCAGACTCGATTCCTGCGCGGTGAGAGCCTTTCGAGCAACGGCCGCCTGAACCATCGCGTCCTTGTCGCGTAGGCGACTCGAGAGCTCGACGAAATGCGCAATGATCGGCATGCGCCGATGCCAGCTTCCACCAACGCGCGGGATGGGGCCCAGCAGGCGTCTGAGCAGATCAGGGTTGGCCAGGCGGTAGCGAATGCGGTTGGCGTCGGGCGTTGCGATCACGAGTCCGGACAGCGTCAACTCCTCCATCACGGCGGCGATGTTGCGCTTGCTGTAACCGACTTCCGCCAGGGTCAACGCGGTCACGCCGTCCTTGATGTCGGCCCAGTCGGTCAGCAGAGCTAGCAACACCTCGGCGCGCGCGTTCATCCCGAACGCGCAGCGAAAACGAAGGAGCGACCGTGCGGGGTTCCGGAGATTGTCGATCTTGCCGCTGGCGGGGACCCGCCGCGTCTCCATCGTCGCTGCGACCCGCGTCCGTAGCTTCTCGTCGAAGCGCGCGCCGATCTGCGTCAAGCGGGACTTCGAGACGTACTGAGGGAGCCGGCGCCACCAGTTCGCCGCCTCGTCCCACAGACGGGGGTCGACGTCGGCGAGGGCGGCCGTGAGGTGGATGAGGGCCTCTGGGTCGACGACGGTATCCGGCGCCGCGACGGTGCCGCGCACGCCGAGGCCAGTCCAGTGACTCCAGGCGAGGTCGAGCGCAGCCTCGATGAGCGGACTAGCGTGAGCCACGAGCGGCCTCGACGTGCTGAATCACGGCGTCGACGAAGGAGGCGAACTCGGGCCCGGCGTCCTGCCGCTTCACCCAGGTCGCCGCGCGCGCGAACTCGTCCGCGTCTGGAGCGAGCGCGATCAGATCCGCGACGTGCTTGCTCTTGTGGTCATGGTCGGCCGCCGCGTAGAGCTTCAGGCAGATCTGGTCGAAGCGGCCGGCGAGGTGAACCACGATCCCGTGGAACTCCACGCGCGCCGTGCGTTCGCGAAAACCCTCGGGGAGATCGTAGCCGAGTTGCGCCGTGGGACCGGGGTTCAGCCAGTGGTTGTCCATCCCGAGCACCGGCGCGACGTCCTCGATCGCTTCCTGGAGTAGATCGGGAAAGGGCTTCGCCGACCGATACACTCCGTCCTCGACGACCGCGAGCGCATCGAGGTCCTTGGTCGGGCGGGTGATCCAGCCCTGGAGCAGCAGCGCACCGCCACCGATGACGACGATCTCGCTCGAATGGCCTCGGTCCTCGAGGATCTGGCCGAGAAGGTCGAGCGCTCTTCGGAGCTCGTTCGCGCCGAACATACGAGCATTATTACTACCCGAAACGAGTTGTCAATATTCTCGAATAGAGAAGTTATAATGCTCGTTCGCGAGTAGGTGCATGTAGATCCAATAAGTTAGCGAAATGACCGCCCCTGCGTAAACACACCCCCGAAAAATACCAACGATTCCAATGGCATCACCAATTCCCTCCACGCTTCATGCATCAGCGAGGGCGCGGGGCCGGCGAGGATGAGCGAGGTGCTTCGCCCGCTTCGCTGCGCCGGCTGCGGCTTCGAGCGGCTGCTCGCCTTCTTCCTGCAAGTGCTAGCTAACCGCATCGAGCGATGAGCCGAATCGTCCGCGTGGCCGTGACCGAGACCCGCAACGCCTACCAGCCGATGCCGGCGACCCGGAGCATGAGGCGCATGAAGCGGGGAACGAGGCGGGGGCGGCGGGTAGGCTCGATGGCGCTGCGAGGATGTCGGCGCGACCGGTGGGAGCATGGCGGGGCGGCGGGATCAGCGCGGTCAGGCGGCGGAGGAAGGCGAGCGGATCGAGGACGAGCTCGGTCTGGGCGGCGCACCAGCGCCGGCGCAGGCGGTACGCGACCTGGCCCGCGGCGGTCCGGAGCAGGCGCTGGTGCGCGAACGGTGGACGCGCGCCGTCGCGGCAGAGGCGCTCGAGGCCGGCGCGATCGTCGGCGGCGACGGCGGTTGTCGGCGTGCAAGGTGAAGGTGAAGTCGTCGATGCGCGCGGTCAGGCGCTTCGACGGCGGCGGGTTCCACGCCGGCGACCAGGCGCCGACCGGCGCGCGGGCGGCGTCGGTGAACAGCGCCGCGGCGTGGTGATCGTCGTCGTCGCCGCCGTGGTCGCGGTCGTCGCCGTCGACCAGGCGCAGCATGTGGCGGGCCGCGCGGGCGGCGATGGCGGCGACGTCATCATCGGTCGGCGGCGGCAGCGGCACCAGGCGCACGCCGCCGGCGCCGTCGGCGACGAACACGCCGCCGGGGACCAGGGTGTGGAAGTGCACGTTCAGCTGGAGGGCCGAGCCGAACCGTTGCACCGCCGTCACGGCCCCGGGCGCCGCGCCCACGATGCCGACGGCCCGCGCCCGCGCGCGCTGCCAGCGGAAGACAGCGCGCACGATGCAGCCGAAGGCGCGCGACAGGAGCTGCAATCGCGGGCGAGCCGCGGGCGCAGGCGCC
>DASZXE010000802.1:0-4418 GCA_035546475.1 Kofleriaceae bacterium | reverse complement strand
GTACCGCGCCGAGATGATCGTCTGGATCCTGACGACGACGATGCCGCTGGTGATGCTCGCGCTGTGGACCAGCGTCGCCGCCGAGGCGCCGTTCCAGCAGTTCACCCAGGCCGACTTCGTCGCCTACTACCTGGGCGCGCTCGTCGTCCGCAACCTGACCAGCAACTGGGTCGCGTGGCAGCTCGCCGAGGAGATCCGCACCGGCACGCTGTCGATGCGGCTCCTGCGGCCGGTGCACCCGCTCGCCGGCCTGTTCGCGACCCAGGCCGCCGCGGTGCCGCTGCGCGCGATCGTCGTCCTGCCGGTGGTCGCCGCGCTCGCGCTGTCGAGCGGCGCGGCGGTGGTCATCCGCGATCCGGCGCACCTCGGCCTCTTCGTGCTGTCGCTGGCCGGCGCCTGGCTGCTCACCTTCTTCGTCTTCGTCACCATCGGCGCGCTGTCGTTCTTCCTCGACAAGAGCATGTCGCTCGCCGAGGTCTACTTCGGCCTGTTCATGGTCCTGTCGGGCTACCTCGTGCCGCTCGCGCTCATGCCGCGCTGGCTCCGGCTGGTCGCCGACTGGCTGCCGTTCCGCTACATGCTCGGCGCGCCGCTCGAGATCCTGACCGGCCGCCACGCCGAGCAGCACCTGGTGGCGAGCGTGCTCCGGCGCATCCCCGGCTCGCACGCGCTCCTCACCGCGGCCGGCGACGACCTCGCCGGGCCCGCGCGCCTGGTCGCGGCGCAGTGGGCGTGGGTCGCGTGCATCGCGGTGCTCGCCTTCTTCACCTGGCGGCGAGGCCTGCGCCGCTTCGAGGCGTTCGGGGCCTGACGTGCGCGTGCGCTACCACCTGCGGGTCCTCGGCGTGTCGGCGCGCGCGTCGCTGGTGACGTCGATGCAGTACCGCGCCGACTTCCTGGTCCAGGGCGCGATGGCGATCGCGTGGACGGCGATCGCGCTGGTGCCGCTGCTCGTCCTCTACGATCAGCGGACGACGGTCGCCGGCTGGGGGTTCGGGCCGGCGCTGCTGGTGATCGGCATGTTCACGATCATGCGCGGCGTGCTCGAGGGGGCCATCAACCCGTCGCTGCTGGCGGTCGTCGAGCGGATCCGCAACGGCTCGTTCGACTACACGCTGCTCAAGCCGGCCGACGCGCAGTTCCTGGTGTCGACGACGCGCTTCGAGCTGTGGCGCGCGGTCGACGTCACCGCCGGCCTCGGCGTGCTGGCCTGGGGCTTCGTCGAGATCGGCCACGCGCCCGCGCCGCTCGACGTGGCGGCCGCGCTCGTGCTCCTGCTCGGCGCGATGGCGGTCATGTACTCCCTGTGGATCCTGATCGTCGCCGCGGCCTTCTGGGTCGTGCGGCTCGACAACCTGACCTACCTGCTCGGCGCGATCTTCGACGCCGGCCGCTGGCCGATCCAGATCTTCCGCGGCGCGTGGCGGGTCATCTTCACGATCGTCATCCCGCTCGCGCTGATGACCACCTACCCGGCGATGGCGCTGCGCGGCGTCCTCGCGCCCGCCACCGGCGCCGCCTGCCTCGGCGGCGCCGCCGCCTTCTTCGTCCTCTCGCGCGGCGTCTGGCTCCTCGCCCTCCGCGGCTACACCTCCGCCTCGAGCTGACGTCGCCAGCGGTCGGACCAATCGAGCGGGGCGCTGGCGCAACCGCAGATCGGGGGGCGGTGTCGTGCGTTCGGTAAGCCGATGCGCGCTCGCAAGCTGGCCGCCGTCCTCGCGTCGCTCCTCGCTTCCGGTGCCGCGGTGTGGTCGGCGCGGGCGGAGCGCATGGTCGTCATGGACCTGCCGCCGCCGGACTTCGTCTTGCAGGGACCGGCGCTGGGCGGGGCGCGGCCGCCGGCGGGCGCCGACCTGGCGGCGCCGGCGCACCTGGTCGGCGGGCCGATCGCCGCGCTCGACGACGGCGCGCTGATCGTCGACGCCGAGAGCGGCGACCTGATCCGGACCGACGCCACCGGCGCGCCGCGCGACCGGCTCGCGATCGGCAAGGGCGCGCCGCAGCTCGTCTACGAGCCGAAGAGCCGGACGGCGTACGTCGCCGACCGCGCGGGCGACCGCGTCGTCGTCGTCGAGGTCGGCGCGAAGCTGGCGCAGCGCGCGCAGTGGACGACGCCGGCCGAACCGTTCGGCCTCGCGCTGTCGCCCGACGCCGGCACGCTGCTGGTGACGACCGTCGCCGCGCGCACGCTGGTCGCGTTCGACACCGGCAAGGGGCGCCCGCGCTGGCAGCGGCCGCTCGCCGCCGAGCCTCGCGGCGTGGCGATCTCGCCCGACGGCACGCTGGCGCTGGTCAGCCACCTGACGACCGGCACCGCGACGCGCGTCGACCTCGCCCACGACGGCGCGATGCTGGCGATCCCGCTGGCCACCAAGCCGCGCACCGGCTTCGGCGTGCCGGCCGGCATGGCCGGCGCCTTCGACGACTCGACCCCGGGCCGCACGTTCGCGCGCAACGGCTTCACCGCGCGGTTCGTCGGCAACGGCCTGGCGCTGGTGCCGCACCAGCGGTCGACGCCGAGCCAGGAGCTCGCCGGCAACGAGCGCGCCGGCGCGTACGGCGGCGGCTTCGATCCGCCGATCGAGCACGCGATCACCTTCATCGCCGCCGGCGACGCGGGCATCCCGCGCACGACGGCCGCGACGATCAGCGCGCACCAGCCGCAGGCGACTGCATGGGATCCCATGCACGACCGCCTGCTGGTCGCCGGCTTCGGGTCGGACCGCATCGTCGTGATCGACGGCGCGTCGCAGGCGGCGCCGTGGCTCGCCGGCACGTACGACATCGCCCTCGACACCGGCGGCAAGCCGGTGGCGCCCGGCGACGGGACCGGCACCGGCTGCGGTCCGCAGGGGCTCGCCCTCGACGGCAAGGGCGGCGCCTGGGTCTACTGCGCGGTCTCGCACACGACCGCGCACGTCGCGGCGTTCGAGAGCGGCGCGCAGAGCGGGCCGAACGGCCCGGCGCTCGGCGGCGCCACCCTCACGGCCGAGGCGCGCGAGGGCTTCGACCTGTTCCGCAGGGCGGACGCGCGCATCTCGATGCGCGGCGCGATGGCGTGCGCGAACTGCCACCCGGAGGGCCGCGACGACGGCCTGTCGTGGCGCATCGAGGGCCACGCGCTGCAGACGCCGCTGCTCGCCGGCCGCGTCACCGGCACCGGGCCGTACAAGTGGGACGGCACCGACGCGACGCTCGCCGACAGCATGACGTCGACGATGCGGCGGCTCGGCGGCGCCGGCCTCGACGAGGCGCAGACCGCGGCGCTCGCCGCCTACGTGAGCGGCCTCGCGCGCCCGCGGGCGCCGGTGCGCGACGCGGCGCAGGTCGCGCGCGGCGAGAAGATCTTCGACAGCGAGGGCTGCCGCACCTGCCACAGTGACGGCGTCGGCACCGACCGCGAGCGCCACGACGTCGGCGGCTCGCTGCCGTCGGTCGACACGCCGTCGCTGATCGGCGTCGCCGCGAGCGCGCCCTACTACCACGACGGCAGCGCGGCCACGCTGCAGGCGCTGCTCGGCGGCCGCGGCCTCGTCCACGGCATGACCGACGCCGAGCTCGACAGTGGCCAGGTCGCCGACCTGATCGCCTACCTCGAGACGCTGTAGCGCTTGCCGCGCTACTCGAGCTGCGCGCGCAGGACGGTGTCGCCGATCTGCAGGCGATCGACGACGTCCTGGCCGTCGACGACGGCGCCGACCCAGGTGTAGCGGCCGTCGAGGTGGGGCGCGCGGCCGATCATGGCGAACCACTGCGAGCCGCCGGTGTCCTTGCCGCTGTCGGCGATGCCGACGCCGCCGACCCGGAAGCCGGTGCCGCCGTCGAGCAGCGAGCCGGTCTCCGTCGGCAACAGGTAGTCGGGGCCGCCCCAGCCGGTGCCGGTCGGATCGCCGCCCTGCACGACGAAGTCGGCGACCACGCGGTGGAACGGCAGGCCGTCGTAGAAGCCGCTGCGCGTGAGGTTGACGATGCTGGCGACGTGCCACGGCGCCAGCTCCGGGTGCAGCTCGATCGTCACCTGCCCCTGGCTCGTCAGCAGCTTCCAGCGGTGCACGCCCTCGAACGCCCGGGCCGGATCGAGCGGCGGCATCGGCGGCGCGCCGGCGGGCGCGGCCGGGCCGGGGTCGTCGCCGATCAGCGCCGTGACGCACTTGCGCGCCGCCGCGCGCAAGGTCGGGTTGACCGCCGTGCGGAGCTGCTGGCAGGTCGGCGCCGCGTCGAGCCTGGCGGTGGCCACCGCGTCGAGGAGGTCGCTCAACAGCTCGGGCTGGTCCATCGCCGTCGGCAGGCGCGCGACGATCGCGGCGCCGACCGCGGCGAGATCGCCGCCCGCGCCGTTGTCGGCGAGCAGCGCGCCGGCGGCCTCGGCGGCGGCGCCGGCCACCGCCGGCTCGGGCCGCGCGAGCGCCGCCACCAGC
>DASZXE010000801.1:0-12425 GCA_035546475.1 Kofleriaceae bacterium | reverse complement strand
GGTCCCCGGCGCGATCACGCCGTGGCAGGCGGTCGTCGATCGCGACAGCTACCTCGCGCGCCGCCACCAGGAGGGCATCCTCGTCGGCCGGCTGGGCGGCGAGGCGATCGCGCCCGGCGCCCGCGGCGTCGTCCGCTGGCTCATCGACGAGACCGACGGCAACGGCTCGCTCGCGGTGCGCATCGCGCTCGGCGGCACGCCGCCCGCCGAGGGCACCCGGCTCGCCGTGCGCGGCGCCTGGACGCTCGACAGCCAGCGCCGCTGGTACTGGGACGTCGATCAACTCACGCAGCTCAAGGGGCCGCCGCCGCCGCCGGCGACGACCGATCCGGCGTCCCCGCCCGGCATGGTCGTGGTCACCGCCTCGCCGCCGGCCGGCTACCGCGTCGTGTCGCGCGCGCGCGACAACGCGATCGTCACGTTCGGCGTCATCCGCGCACCGAAGGAGGCCGGCGACGGCTGGGTGGTGGGCGACAACTCGTTCAGCGCGCCGGTCGCCGTCCTCACGCTGCCCGGCGAGCGCGACAGCTACGGCGGCCACGACCTCCGCCAGGACGACGAGCAGTGGCAGCTCAAGCGCGGCGTCCTCTACTGGGTCCGCATCGGCGTCGTGCGGCGCAAGCCCGGCGACGATCGCCTGTGGCTGCGCGCCCTGACCGCCCCGGTCAAGGCCTACTGAACCGCGGCGCCGCGCCGCGCGAGCCGGCGCGCGCTACCAGCTATCGAACGTGATCGGCGTGCCGCCGAGCGGCAGCACCGCGACGCGCGCCTGCCGCCGGTGATCGGTCGTCTGCAGGTAGATCGTCTTGCCGTCGCAGCGCCCGTCGGGGTAGCAGCGGATCTCGATCTGGTCGCCGTCGCCGAGCGCGGTCTGGATGCCCTGGCCGGTCAGGTCGGCGGCGTCGCGCGTGCCGGCGACGATGATCGACTTCGGCAGCGCCACCGTCACCAGCTCGACCCAGCTCGCGGTCGCCGCCGGCAGCGGATCCTCCTCGAGCCGCTCGGTGGTGAGCGTGCCGCCGCCCGCCGCGACGACGTCGATGAGGACGTGCGTCCGCACCGGCGAGCCCTGCGCCAGCGCCACGTCGCTGCGGACCGCCCCCGCCGCCACCGCCTTGCGCGACGCCTCGCCGAGCCGCGTCGACAGGTCGTGGGCGAGGTCGATCGCGCGCGGCTTGCCGTTCAGGATGCTGATCGACAGCCCGACCAGGATGCTGATGATCGCGAGGACGACCATCAGCTCGACGAGCGTGAAGCCCGCGCGCCGATCGGAGCGGGCCGTCCGGGCCGTGCGCGCCGCCGTCACGGCGCCACCACCGGGTCGTAGCCGACCGCCAGGTTGCGCAGGTCGGCGCCGATCGTCGCGTGCCGGAACACCGCGTTGCCGCGCAGCTCGACCGGCCGCGCCGCGTCGGCGACGCCGTCGAGCTGCACCGGCGCCCGGTCGCCGAGGTCGTTGTGGTCCGTGTTGGCGGCGTCGGTCAGGTTCGGCGTCGCCGCCGTCGGCACGGCATCGACCTTCTTGATCGTCCGCACCACCAGGCTGATGCGCAGCTCGCTCGGCACGACGTGGTGGTAGAGCTGCAGGTCGTCGTTGCCGTTGTTGCCGTCGGCGGCCGGATCGACGGCGACCCACTGCGTCTCCTGCCCCTCGCTCGACCACCAGGTCAAGGCCACGGTGTTGTCGTTGTCGACCGCCCAGTCGTTCCAGCGGGTCGCCACCTGCAGGTCGGTGAAGCCGACCCCGAGGTCCTGCCAGTCGTCGGCGACCAGCCCGCCGGTCGGCGACATCTGCAGCACCGCCAGCGAGCGCCGCTGCGGATCGATGCGGTACGCGCGCGCCGAGAAGCGGTAGACCATGCCGGTGGCGCCGCTGGTCGCCATCCACTCGCGGATCGTGTCGCACTGGTGGTTGCCGGCCGTGCCCCACGGGGCCGCGGTGTCGAGCGAGAACACGTCGCCGGCGATGTTCGCGATCCGCACCACGCACGCGCGGTAGTGCAGCCACTTCGCCTTGTTCGGCAGCGGGATGCTCTCCTTGTCGTTCACGGTCACCATCACCGCCAGGTCGCCGTTCTGGAACAGGTCGCGGTCGTCGACGACGAGCGTCGTGAAGTTGTTGGCCTTCACCAGGTCGGTCGCGGCGCTGTCGACGCGCGCCTGCGCGCTGGCGTCGGCGTGGAAGACCCGCAGCAGGTCGGGGCCGAAGTTGTCGGCGTTGTTCACCACCTGCAGCGGCGGCTGGGTGAACGTCTCGGCGCCGGCCCACAGGAAGCCGTCGGGGATCTGGTAGCCGGCCTGCCGCACGTCGCGCTGGAGCAGCTCCTGCGCGGCGGCCAGCGTCTGCTGCAGCTCGGCGACGTTCTGCTGGGCCCGGTACGCCATCGACATCCGGGTGAAGATCGACAGGATCATGCCGATGAGCAGCGAGCTCACCACCAGCGCCACCATCAGCTCGACGAGCGTGAAGCCGCGCTGACCGCCGCCCCGCACCGCGCGCGCCCTCACAGGCCCTCGACGGTGGAGCGGACGACCTCCAGCCCGACGAGGTGATCGTGGGCGCCCTCGTCCGTGCCGGCGGTCGCGTTGTCGTCGGTCCAGCTCACCTCGACGCGCATCTTCACCAGGTCGCGCGACACCGCGGTCAGCTCCTCGACGTGCACGTGCCGGTTGTAGGTCGTGCCGTCGCGGCCGGCGACGGTGTCGAGGTCGGTGTCGATCGGCAGGTCGCTCTGGCCGAACTGCGCGACCAGCGCCGTCATCGACGTCGAGCGGAGCTCCTCGAGCGTGTCCTGGCAGATGCTCACGGCCGCGCTCGACCGCGCGGTCGCCTCGTTGCCCTTGGCGGTCGCCACGTACATCGCCATCAGCCCGAGCAGGCCGATGATCGTCACCGCCATCGTGACCAGCAGCTCGAGCAGGGTGAAGCCTCCCTGCCCGCGCCGCTGCCCGGTCCGCTCGGTCCGGCGCCTCGCGCGTCGTCGGGTCGCCATTCAGAAGACCTGCCGCCAGCCCATGAGGTTCAGGGCCGCGGTGGTGCCCTTGCCGCCGGCCGCCTGGGCGATCAGCGGCACGTTGGCCGGGTTCGCGCTGTCGTCGCCGGCGTTCGCCGCGCGCGGCGTGCCGATGCGCACCGACTCGCCGGCGAGGTTCGCGAAGTAGAGCGCGCCGGCGTCGCCGTACAGCGCGCCGACCACCGACGAGTTGACGACCTGCGTGAAGACCTCCTCGAAGCCGCCGTCGGTCGCCGCCGCCAGATCGACCGCCTCGACCGTCGAGGTGCCGCGGTCGCAGGTGCCGGTGCCGACCGCCGGGTCGACGGTGCGGGTGAAGATCACCTGGTCGGCGGTGACCAGCACGCCGCCGTAGAACTTCTCGCAGCGACCGTTCTTGCAGGTGCCGGTCTCCTTCGAACGGATCGAGCCGTCGTCGGCGTGGACCGCGTAGAACTCGTTGCGGGTCGCGACCGGGTGGCTCTCGAGGCCGCCGGTGCCGAAGAACAGCGTCATCCGGCCGGTGTCGTCGCTGGTGGCGCCCAGCGTGCCGGCGATCGGCGCCTGGTAGCCGAGCGCGCCGTCGGTGCGCTCCGTCGAGAACAGCGCGTACTGGTGGACGCTCTGGTCGGGCTGGTCGACCTCGATCGTGCCGAGGCCGGTGTTGTCGTTCCAGTTGTCGCCGAGCGACTTCGCCGGGTCGACCTTGTAGAGGTAGCCGCACGCGTCGGCGAACACGACGCGGTCCATGAAGCCGTCGAACGTGGGGCCGCCCGGCTCGAGCGCGTCGTCGGTCTCGAAGGCGACCAGGTCGCTCGTCACCGGGCACGCGGCCTGGAACTTCCACAGCACCGCGCCGGTCGGCGCGTCGTAGGCGACGACGATGCGGCCCTTCGTCCACGGGGCCGCCGGGTTGTCGGGCGACAGGCCGGTCGCCGCCACGACGACGTAGCGCTCGGCGCCGCTGATGCGGGTGCGGATCAGGACCGGCTTGGCGACGCCCTGGCCGGCGTCGCCGCCGCCCGGGACCGCCTCCCACAGCGGGGTCGGGCCGAGGACGTTGCCGCTCGAGGCGTCGACGGTGTTCGTGACGTCGAGGGCGACCAGGCTCTGGCCGCCGTTGCCCGACGACACCAGCGCGATCGTCCCGAACGTGCCGTCGGCGCGGCGGTAGTCGGCCAGCGTCGGCGAGCCGTCCGGGTAGCTCTCCACGGTCGTGGTGCCGCCCAGGCTCCGGGTGTAGTCGGCCAGCATGCCGCTCGCGATCTTCGACGGGATGTAGCCCCACGCCTCGGTGCCGCTCGGCGCGACCTTGATGCTCGTCGGGTTGGTCCGGATCGCGTGGATCATGCCGTCCTTGGCGCCGACCAGCACCAGGTTGGGCCGGTTGGCCTGCGCGGTCTGGAACGACTCGTGGCGCGCCTTGTCGATCACCGAGCCGTAGACCCACCAGAGCGGCAGGCCGGGCGGCGTGAGGATCGCCGGCGTCGACGTCTCGATGGCGCCGAGCCGCGACTTCGCGATGCCCGGGTTGCCGACGCCGAACCGCGCGCTGCGCACCCAGTCGATCACCTTGGCGGCGTCGGCGGCGTCGGCGGTGCCGAGCGTCGCCTGCAGCGCGGCGGAGTCGGCGTTGGCGGTCGTGAAGTCGAGGCGGGTCGTGCCGGCGGTGTCCGCCGTGTAGAGGTGCCGCGTCCCGTCGGCGGCCGCGTCGATCGCCGTCGCCGCGTCCCAGTAGGTCGTGTCGAGCCCGGCGTTGACCGCGAACAGGTGGCCGCGGTAGCCGGGCTGGCGGAAGCCGCCCATGTAGGCGACGCCGTCGTGGACGATCACGCCCGAGCGGAAGTGGTCGCTCGCCTCGGTGTAGTCGAACGACACGTTGAGCTGGCGCAGCTCCGGGCTCTTGCTGCGCGCCGAGTTCGCGCACAGCTCCGCCTTCCAGCGGACGTCGCGGCCGACCGGCTTGGGGAACGTCGCGCAGACGTCGCCGGAGTTGTCGCCGCAGTCCGACGCCGGCACCCAGTTGGCCGGCGTCTCGTTCGACATGTAGTAGCTGATCGTGCCGCCGTTGGTGACCGCCTGCGGGTGCATGCGGGCGCCGGTGACCACCATCTCCGAGTTCGCCAGCGCGCCGAGCGGCAGCACGCTCGACTCGACGTAGCCGCACGGCACGTACTGGGCGACCGCGCGGTTGGCGAGGATGAAGAACGACGCGGAGTGGTTGCCGTCGGCGATCATCAGGTCCGGCGCGTGGGCCGGGTCGTGGTCGTAGTCGAAGACGAAGCCGACGTCGAAGTCGGCGGTCGTCGTCATCGTCGCCGGGTTCACCAGCGCCTTGTCGGTCTGGTTGGTGAGGATCTGCGGCGCGTCGGAGAACGGCGTCGAGCTGCCGTTGTTGATCCAGTAGTAGGTGAACGCGCCGAAGCCGGGGTTGTAGTTGAAGTTGTCGGTGCCGACGATGAGGTCGAGCTTGCCGTCGCCGGAGAAGTCGGCGAGGAAGACCGCGGTCGCGCCGCCGGGGAACGCGATCGTCTGCGGGCTGACGGTGTCGACGTTGCCGCCGGCCAGGCCCTTGTAGAGGCGCAGCCGGCGGTCGGCGAGCGCGCAGCAGGCGGGGCCGCCGACGACGAGATCCTTGAGGCCGTCGCCGTCGACGTCGTCGTAGGCGAAGACCGGCAGGTTGCCGGCGGTGCCCGGGAAGCCGAGGTTGGCCGGGCCGAGCGTGCCGGCCGCCTGCACGAAGGTCGGATTGGTCGCGCACGGCAGCGGGCCGGTCGCCGGCAGCGGCGCCGGCAGCGGGTTCACCAGCACGCACTGGTTGAGGAAGACGCGGATCGACGCGGTGCCGGCCGAGCTGGCGCTGGCGCCGCCGACGATGAGGTCGAGCTTGCGGTCGCCGTTGATGTCGGTGACGACGACGTTGTCGCCGCCCCAGTTCTGGTACTGCAGGCTGGCGGGCGTGCTCGGCGCGGCCATGCCGGCGTACGGCGCGAGGAAGCTCGGGTTGCCGGCGGCGTCGTTGACCTTCGCGTTCAGCCAGACCTGGAAGTTGGACGGCTGGCCGTACTGGGGGGCCTCGGCGCGGATGACGTCCGGCCAGCCGTCGCCGTTGAAGTCGCCGGCGGCGGTCGGCCGCCAGCGGGTGAGCGCCACCGACGGCATGAGCTGCGTCGACGGCGTGAAGTTCGACATGCGGACCGCGTTGACGTCGTCCCAGTTCGGCTCCGGCGTCGAGGCGACGTTGTTCAGGTAGACGCGGAAGAGGCCGTTGGTCTCGCCGGTGCCGACGAAGTCGGTCCAGCCGTCGTTGTTGAAGTCGGCGGTGGCGGCGAACACGGTCTGGTCGCTGGTGCCGAGGCCGGTCGCCTTGAAGAGGCCGGTCGCCGACTCGAGGACCAGGCGGGCGGGGCCGTTCGTGTTCGAGAAGGTGATGCCGCTCTTCACCGGCGTGCCGGCGTCGAGGCTGTTGCCGCCGTAGATCGTCGGCGGCGACGTCTGCGGGCAGGTCGCGGAGTCGTCGACGGCCTGCAGGTCGGCGCGCACGGCGGCGTTGCCGACGAGCAGGCCGAGGGTCGCGAGGACGGCGGAGCGGAGCAAGGTGCGAGGCGAGGACATGGTTGCGCTCCTGGTGTGCCGGAGGCCGGCGAGCGAGCGAAACGTCGAAGGGCGTCAGGAACCGGGGCGGTAGGTCGCCGTGTCGGTCGACACGATGTTGCCGATGCAGTCGTTGCGGCCCGCGCCGTCCTCGGCGACGCCGCGCTGGCCATACGAGGGGCAGGGCCGGCCGGAGCCGGGCGTGCCGCTCGCCTGCACCCGCCACTCGACCTGGGCGGTGGTGTCGTTGGGGCCGTGGCCGGTCGAGCGGATGATCACCGTGCCGTCGCTGTCGTCGCCGGCGGCGTAGCCCGGGTCGTCGAGGTTGTTGAGGATCTCGACCTGGTACCAGGCGACCATGTCCTCGGAGAAGACGTTGCCGGGCTGGCCGGGCTCGATGCCGTTGCCGGGGAGATCCGCCGGGCTCTGGGGGGTCACGTTGTTCGGGTTGACGTAGTCGCTCCAGAAGACCGGGTTCGCCTGCACGTGGCCGCGCAGGTAGATCATCGCGACCGAGGCGCCGCTCTCCGCCGCGTAGAGGGCGGCCGAGCGGTGGCGGTCATGGCTGATCGCGGCGAGCCCGCCCTGCACCGACAGCACGGTCATGCCGCCGAGGGTGATGAGGCCACCGATCGCGATGAGCGCGATCAGCATCGCGCTGCCGCGCTGGCGGTCGACCTGCCGCGCGCGGCGGCCGCGACGCCGGCGACGCCGGGCTTCGATGGTTGGGACGCGCGCTCGCATGACCTTCCTGGACCATGGCACGGCCGGGTAGCCGCGACTCCACCCAACATGAGAGCAGACGCGGGCCGCGGACCCAAGCCTTTTCTGGTTATCGATCGGGGTGCACCGCCGTGCCTGCGACGGGCAAAAAAGCCCGCGGTTCTCGCGGCGTAGGCGATCATGCCACACCACCGCGGCACGCGCACCTTTCGCGCCGGGAGGCCGGGAGCCGAGGCCGCTGGTGGCTCAGGGCAGAGGGCGCCCGTCGGCGTCGACGACGAGCAGGCCGCCGGGGCCGAGCGTGCCCTCGCGGACCAGCAGCTCGAGCGCGGCGCGCAACGTCACCGGCGCGCCGTCGCGGAGGAGCGGCCGGTCGGCGCCGCCGTCGCGCGCGATGACCGGGGTGCGGCCGTCGCCCACGACGGCGTACATCGCGGCCGCGGGATCGAGGTGGCGGCCGGCCGCGGCGGCGACCTCGGCCGGGGTGACGCGGGCGAGCTCGTCGGCGTAGCGGCTCCAGGTGTCGAGCGGCAGCCCGTGATAGACGAGCGCGCGGAACATCCCGAGCGAGGCGCTCGCCGAGGCGAAGCGGCTGGGCAGGCCGAGGATGGCGCCGGCCTTCTCGCGATCGATCTCGGCGGCGGTGGCGGGGCGCGCGCCGCTGGCGAGCGCGACCAGCTCGGCCTGCAGCTCGACGAGGGCCTGGTAGGTCGCGTCGGCGCGCACCGACGCGCTGGCGGCGACGACGCCGTAGTGGCGGCTGTACTGGAAGCCGCCGCGCGCGCCGTAGCTGTAGCCCTTCTCCTCGCGCAGGTTCATGTTGATGCGGCTCGTGAAGGAGCCGCCGAACACGCCGCCGGCGAGCGAGGTCGCCAGGTGGTCGGGCGCGGTGCGCGGCGGGCCGAAGTGGCTGAAGCCGACCTGCGACTGGCTGGCGCCGGGGACGTCGACGAAGACGATGCGCGCGGCGGCCGGGGCGGGGGGCGGCAGGGCGGGCAACGGCGGCGCGGCGCCCTGCCAGGCGCCCAGCGGCGCCGCGGCGAAGCGGGCGCGGAGCTCGTCGGGCGTGAGGTCGCCGACGACGAACAGGCGGGCGCCGCCCGGGTGGAGCTGGCGGGCGTGGTACGCGCGGCAATCGTCGAGCGTGAGCGCCGCGAGCGACGCCTCGGTCGGCACGCGGCCGTACGGGTGGTTCGCGCCGAACAGGGTCGGCCCCGCGATGCGGCCGGCGATCGCGTCGGGGCTGCCCTTGGCCTGCTCGAGGCCGGCGATGCGCCGCTTGATCATCCGCTCGAAGTCGTCGGCGCGGAAGCCGGGGCGGAGCAGCGCCTCGGCGAAGAGGGCGAAGGTCGCGTCGAGGTGCTGGCGCAGGCTCGACAGCGAGATCCCCTGGGTGTCGGCGCCCGCGTAGGCGGAGACGCTCGACGCGAGGTCGGCCAGCGCCTCGCTGAAGGCGAGCTTGTCCTTGTCGGCGGTGCCCTCGCCGAGCATCGCCATGCAGACCGAGGCGAGGCCCTCCTTGCCGGGCGGGTCGGCGACCGAGCCGCCGTCGAACGTGAGGTCGAGGCTGACGATCGGCAGCACGTGCTGCTCGACGAGGAAGACGTCGATGCCGTTGGCGAGCGTGAAGGTCTGGACCTCCGGCAGGCGGAACGGCCGCGGCGGCCCCGGCGGCGGCTGGGTGGCGCGGAACGGCTCGTCGGGGAAGACGAGCTCCTGGGGGACGGCCGGCGACGTCACGGACGGCGCCACGTTAGCGCAGGCGGGCCCGGGGGAGGGTATCCTGGGTGTCGGTGAAGCTCCGCGTCCTCACCTGGAACATCCACAAGTGCATCGGGGGGGTCGATCGCCGCTACGACCCGCAGCGGACCGCCGACACGATCGCCCACTACGCGCCCGACCTCGTGCTCCTGCAGGAGGTCGACAAGGGGGTGCCGCGGTCCAACGGCGACCACCAGGTCGACATGCTCGGCGAGCGGCTCGGCTTCCCCCACCGGACCTGGTTCCCCAACGTCAAGGTCCGCGGCGGCGGCGAGTACGGCAACGCGATCCTGTCGCGCTTCCCGCTCGACGACACCCGCAACATCGACCTGACCGTCGCGCCGAAGAAGCGGCGCAGCGTGCTGCACGCCGTCGCGCGCGTCCGCCACGAGCACCACGAGCGGATCGTGCACGTCTTCAACATGCACCTCGGGCTCGCGCAGTACGAGCGGCGCATCCAGCTCGGCACCTTCCTCGACAGCCACCCGTTCCACGGCCTCCACCACGACACGCCGGTCATCGTCGGCGGCGACCTCAACGACGTCTGGGGCAACCTCGGCGAGCTGCTCACGCCGTCGGGCTTCCGCGGCCCCGAACGCGCGCCGCGCACGTTCCCCGCGTGGGGGCCCCTGCGCGCGCTCGACAGCCTCTACGTGCGCGGCAAGGTGAAGCTGCACCACCTCGCGCGCGGCGAGATCGAGCTCGCCCGCCGCGCCAGCGATCACCGCCCGCTCATCGCCGACCTCGAGATGCACCCGGAGTGACGGGGCGAGGAGCTGACCGCGCGCGCGGAGCGTGCGAGCCGGGCCCGAGATATGCGATAGACTCCGCGCCCCATGTCGCAACAGTACGTGTTCGTGATGAAGGACCTGCGCAAGATCGTCCCGCCGAAGCGGGAGATCTTGAAGGGCATCTGGCTGTCGTTCCTGCCGGGCGCCAAGATCGGCGTCATCGGCAACAACGGCGCCGGCAAGAGCACGCTGCTGAAGATCATGGCCGGCCTCGACAAGGACATCGTCGGCGAGGCGATGCCGGCGCCGGGCCTCAAGATCGGCTACCTCGCGCAGGAGCCGAAGCTCGATCCGGCCAAGGACGTCCGCGGCAACGTCGAGGAGGGCGTGGCGGCGACCCGCGCGCTGCTCAACCGCTTCGAGGAGATCTCCAACCAGATGGGCGAGGAGATGTCCGACGCGAAGATGGAGAAGCTGCTCGACGAGCAGGGCCGCCTGCAGGACCAGATCGACGCGATCAACGGCTGGGATCTCGACCACACGCTCGACCTCGCGATGGACGCGCTGCGGCTGCCGCCCGGCGACGCCGACGTCACCAAGATCTCCGGCGGCGAGCGCCGTCGCGTCGCGCTGTGCCGGCTCCTCCTGTCGCAGCCCGACATGCTGCTGCTCGACGAGCCGACCAACCACCTCGACGCCGAGAGCGTGGAGTGGCTGGAGAAGACGCTCGAGAACTTCAAGGGCACGGTGGTCGCCATCACCCACGACCGCTACTTCCTCGAGAACGTCGCCGAGTGGATCCTCGAGCTCGACCGCGGCGAGGGCCACCCGTTCCAGGGCAACTACTCGGCGTGGCTCGAGGCGAAGACCAAGCGGCTCGCCACCGAGGAGAAGCAGGCCAACGCGCGCGAGCGCATGCTGGCCCGCGAGCTCGAGTGGGTGCGCAGCTCGCCCAAGGCGCGCCAGGCCAAGAGCAAGGCCCGCCTCGCCCGCTACGAGGAGATGGTCGCCGAGGCGCAGAAGGGCAAGGTCGAGGTGCTCGACATCATCGACATCCCGCCCGGGCCGCGCCTCGGCAACGACGCGGTCATCTTCGAGCACGTCTACAAGGGCTTCGGCAACCGGATGCTGATCGAGGACCTGTCGTTCAAGCTGCCGCGCGGCGGCATCGTCGGCGTCATCGGGCCGAACGGCGCCGGCAAGACGACGCTGTTCCGCATGATCATGGGGCTCGAGCAGCCCGACAAGGGCAGCATCAAGATCGGCGAGACGGTGCGGCTCGGCTACGTCGACCAGAGCCGCGACGTGCTGCACGACGGCAACACGGTCTGGCAGGAGATCTCCGACGGCAGCGAGCAGATCCAGCTCGGCGACCGGATGGTGGCGTCGCGCGCGTACGTCGGCAGCTTCAACTTCAAGGGCCAGGACCAGCAGAAGCAGGTCGGCGTCCTGTCCGGCGGCGAGCGCAACCGCGTCCACCTCGCGAAGATGATCCGCACGGCGGGGAACCTGCTGCTGCTCGACGAGCCGTCGAACGACCTCGACGTCGACACGCTGCGCGCGCTCGAGGAGGGCCTGCTCAACTTCCCCGGCTGTGCGGTGGTGATCAGCCACGACCGCTGGTTCCTCGATCGCATCGCGACGCACATCCTCGCGTTCGAGGGCGACAGCCACGTCGAGTGGTTCGAGGGCAACTTCGCCGACTACGAGGCGGACCGCCACCGCCGGCTCGGCACCGACGCCGACCAGCCGCACCGCATCAAGTACAAGCCGCTGCCGAAGGCCTGAACGTCGCGCGCGCACCGAGTACAGTGCGCGCATGACGATGCTCCTCTATCACGACACCCGCGCGCCGAACCCGCGGCGGGTCCGCATCTTCTTCGCCGAGAAGGGCCTGACGCAGGACCTCGAGCTGATCGAGGTCAGCATCAACGCGAAGGCGAACCAGGCGCCGGAGCACCTGGCGCGCCACCCGCTCGGCCTGGTGCCGGTGCTGGAGCTGGCCGACGGGCGGATCCTGCGCGAGTCGATCGCGATCTGCCGCTACGTCGAGGAGCTGCACCCGGCGCCGAGCCTGTTCGGCGCCGACCCCTGGCAGCGGGCGCAGATCGAGCAGTGGAACCGGCTCGCCGAGCTGGAGGTCTTCTGGCCGATCGCGCAGGTCTTCCGCAACAGCCACGCCTTCTGGCAGGGGCGCATCAAGCAGTCGAACGAGTTCGCCGACATCATGCGCGAGCAGGTGAAGGCGCGCATGGCGTGGCTCGACGGCGAGCTGGCGAAGCGCCGCTTCCTCGGCGGCGACGACTACTCGGTCGCCGACATCACGCTCCTGTGCGGCCTCGACTTCGGCAAGGTCTCGAACATCCGCATCGGCGACGACCTCCCGCACCTCAAGCGCTGGCACACCGAGGTCTCGTCGCGCCCCAGCGCCAGGGCCTGATCGACCTCACCTCGCCGCGCCGACGGCGCCAGCGGGCGGAGCGCGGCCGAGGCGCGGTCGAGGCGCGGCCGTCTCGCGGCGCCGGTGAGGCGCTACTTCTTCTTGGCGGCGGTGGCCTTCTTGGCGGCGGGGGCGCGGGGAGCGGCGGGCTTCTTGGCGGCGGGGGCGGGCTTGGCGGCGGGG
>DASZXE010000800.1:0-13038 GCA_035546475.1 Kofleriaceae bacterium | reverse complement strand
AGGAGCCTCGCCTCACCGCCGCCGAGGCCAAGGCCGCCTCCGACGCCGCCGCGCAGACCCGCGAGCGCTTCGACCGCGCGCTCGACGCCATCCGCCGCCAGCGCTGGGCGGAGGCGAAGGCCGAGCTCGAGCGGCTCTCCGCCGCGTCGCCCGCCGACAACCGCTACCGCGCCTACCTCCACTACGTGCAGGGCTGGGACGCGTTCCAGCTCGGCCGCGACGGCGACGCCCGCAGCGAGTGGCAGAAGGCGCTCGCCTGCGACCCCGGCCTCGGCATGGCGCGCTGGGCGCTGGAGAGCACCGGCCTGGCAAGGTGATCACCCGCGCAGGACGCACGGCAGTTTGCGCCCACGACGCAGCGCGCCCGCCGACAACAGACTACACTCGGGCCCGGCGGTGAGTCGGATCATCGGCATCGACCTCGGGACGACCAACTCGTGCATCGCCGTGCTCGAGCACGGCGAGCCGGTGGTCATCCACAACCAGGAGGGCGGCCGGACGACGCCATCGATGGTGTCGTGGAACGTCGACGGCGATGTCGTCGTCGGCGCCGCGTCGAAGCGCCAGATGATCACGAACCCGACCCGCACGGTGTCGGGCGTGAAGCGCCTCATCGGCCGCAAGCTCGCCGACACCGAGGTGCAGCGCATCCTGCCCAACCTGCCGTACACGCTCACCGCGGCGAAGAACGGCGACGCCTGGGTCTCGATCGACGGCCAGCCGCGCTCGCCGCAGGAGATCTCGGCGCACGTGCTCGCCAAGCTGAAGCGCGTCGCCGAGGACTACCTGGGGCAGGGCGTCACCGAGGCGGTCATCACGGTGCCGGCCTACTTCGACGAGGTGCAGCGCCAGGCGACCAAGGACGCGGGCGCGATCGCCGGCCTGCAGGTGCGCGCGATCCTCAACGAGCCGACCGCGGCCGCGCTCGCGTACGGCGTGCAGCACCAGCAGAGCCAGCGGGTGGCGGTCTTCGACCTCGGCGGCGGCACCTTCGACATCTCGATCCTCGCGATCGAGAACGGCGTCTTCGAGGTGCTGGCGACCTGCGGCGACACCGCGCTCGGCGGCGACGACTTCGACCGCGCGGTGATCGGGCTGCTCGCCGACGAGTTCCAGGCGGCGCAGGGCGTCGACCTGCGCGCCGACGCGGTCGCGCTGCAGCGGCTCAAGGAGGCGGCGGAGCAGGCGAAGATCGAGCTGTCGTCGACCTTGTCGACCGACATCAACCTGCCGTTCATCGCGATCGCGTCGGGCGGCCCCTTGCACTTCACGCGGACGCTGTCGCGCACCGACCTCGAGCGCACGTGCAAGGACCTGCTGGGGCGGCTCGAGGCGCCGTGCCGCAAGGCGCTCGAGCTGGCGCGCTGCGCGGCCGCCGACATCGATCAGGTGCTGCTGGTCGGCGGCATGTCGCGGATGCCGGCGGTGCAGGAGCAGGTGGTGGCCATCTTCGGGCGGCAGCCGCACAAGGGGGTCAACCCCGACGAGAGCGTGGCGATGGGCGCGGCGGTGCACTCCGGCATCATCGGCGGCGAGCTGCAGGAGGTGGTGCTGCTCGACGTGACGCCGCACGACCTCGGCGTGAAGGTCACCGGCGATCGCATGTCGGTGATCATCCCGAGCAACACGAGCATCCCGACGCGCGAGCGCAAGGTGTTCGCGACGACCGAGGACGATCAGACGTTCGTCGCGATCGAGGTGGTGCAGGGCGAGCACGCGCAGGCGTCGAAGAACCGGCGGCTCGGCCGCTTCATCCTCGGCGACCTGCAGGCGGCGCCGCGCGGGTCGACGCGGGTGGAGGTGGCGTTCAGCCTCGACGCCGACGGGCTCCTCCACGTCGAGGCGACCGAGGTCGGCACCGGCAAGGCGACGAGCGTGACCATCGAGGCGGCCAGCGGCCTGTCCGGCGACGAGATCAAGAAGCTCGCCGCCCGCGTCCGGTAGCGCGCCGCCAGGGGCATCCCCGCGACAAGGCGGCCGCGAGCCGTGGTGCGAGGGCCAGCCGCGAGGAGCGGGGGCTCGAGCGAAGCGAGGACAGGGGCCTCCCCGCGACGAAGCGGCCGAGCGCGCGAAGCGCGCGAGCCGGCCCGAGCAATCAACAGTGTTACCGTGCCCTCATGTTCGTCCTCGATGAGCAGAGCCGGATGGTGGAGCGGATGGTGCGGCAGTGGTGCACGACGCGGCTGGCGCCGCAGGTGCCGGCGATGGAGGCGGGGACCGCGCCGCCGTTCCCGCTGATGAAGGAGCTGGCGAAGACGTTCGGGCTCGCGGCGATGGCGGCCGGCGCGGTCGACAAGCGGATCGCGAAGCTGCGGGCCGCCGAGGCGGCCGGCGAGCCGCCGCCCGAGAGCCGCGGCGGCGCGCTCGGCGGCGACCCGATGATGGCCGCGGTCTTCATCAAGGAGCTGTCGCGGGTGTCGCCGGGCTTCGCGATGGGCTGGGGCGTGTCGGTCGGGCTCGCCGGCGGCGCGGTCGTCGGCAAGGGCACGGCCGAGCAGGTCGCGCGCTGGGGCCGGCCGCTCGCGACCTGCGAGCAGATCGGCGCCTGGTGCCTGACCGAGCCGGGCGCCGGCTCCGACGCCTTCGGCTCGATGCTGACGACCGCGCGCCCGACCGCCGCCGGCGGCTACGTGCTGAACGGCAGCAAGACCTTCATCACCAACGGGCCGGGCGCGGACGTCTTCGTCGTCTACGCGCGCATCGACCGCGGCGAGCCGCGGGCCGAGCAGGGGCTGGCGACGTTCATCGTCGAGCGCGGCGACAGCGGCTTCACGGTGGGGCCGCCGTTCAAGAAGATGGGCCTGCGCGACTCGCCGACGTCGGAGATCTTCCTCGACGGCGTCGAGCTCGGGGCGGAGCGGCTGCTCGGCGGCCGCGAGCGGGGCCGCGCCGGCCGCGCCGACACCAAGGACAGCCTCGGCGCCGAGCGCTCGGGCATCCCGGCGATGGCGTGGGGCATCATCGAGCGCTGCTACGAGCAGAGCCTCGCGTACGTGCGCGACCGCCAGCAGTTCGGGCGGCCGATCGGCGCGTTCCAGGCGGTGCAGCTCAAGATCGCGGACCTGTACCTGAAGCTGCGCACGGTCGAGAACGTCGTGTTCCGGCTGGCGTGGATGCACACGTCGGGGACGCGCGACCCCGCGTTCGTGAACGCGACGAAGGCGATGTGCTCGCAGGCCGCGGTCGACGCCGCGCTCACGGCGATCCAGCTCCACGGCGGCGCCGGCTACATGGAGGAGGTCGGCCTGGAGAAGCTCGCCCGCGACGCCAAGCTGCTCGAGCTGGGCGCCGGCACGACCGACATCAACCTCCTGGCCGCGGCCCGCGAGCTCATCGGCGCGGAGTACGCCCAGAAGGCCGACACCGGACCTTGAGGCAGCCGCCTCGGCCGCGGCGCGCCGGTGTCAGCCACGTCGGCCGCCACGTTTTGCGCCGGCCGGCCGGTGGTGTCAGCCACCTCCGGCCGCCGGTGTCAGCCACGCTGGCCACGAGCGGGTGTCAGCCACTCTCCAGCGCCGGTGTCAGCCACGTTTTTGCGCCGGCCGGCCGTCGGTGTCAGCCACCGGGCGCCCCTGGGTTGAGGTGTCAGCCACCCTCGCGAAGTTGACATAAGAACGATTCCGCGACGTGACTGGCCAGGACGACCCAGGCAAAGACCCGTGCATATATAAGCGATTCAATAGGCAATTAAATCCCTCCGGCTTCTGCCGGGCTCGCCTCCTTCGGTTCGCCGGCGGTGCTCGTTCGGGTGCGCGTTCGGGTGCGGTGCGAGCTCGGGTGCGAGCTTCGGGCTCGCGGGGCGGCGACGGTCGGGGCTGCCGGTTCGACCGGCAATCTACCTGTACATGATCGCGACGCGTGGCTAGCGCGCTGGCCACCAGCCGGGTGACCACGCGGTGCGCCAAGTGCGCGAAGGCCGTGGATGTCGTGCGGCGCGCGGCTCGGCACCGGGGTTGCTCTACGTGGCGGCATGCCCGGCACCTCCGCGCTCGTCCGTGCTGCCGCCACGTCGATGCCGCCGATCACGACCGAGGTCGCCGTGACGCTGCCGGTGTCCGCCGCGGATGCGTTCGAGATCTTCGCCGACGCCGGCGAGACGCCGCGCTGGCTGCGGGTCGTGCAGTCCGCCCAGGTCATCGACCGCCACGAGGACGGCCGCCCGCGGACCGTGTCGTTCCGCGCCGCCTTCGATCGCGCCACGCTCGGCTACGTCGTCCGCTACCGCTACCGTCCGGAGGCCCTCACGCTCACCTGGGCCACCCGCGGCGGCTCGGCGATCCGCGTCGAGGGCGAGGCGCGCTTCGTCGGCCTCACGCCCCGCGCGTGCCTGATGACGTACCGGCTCGGCCTCGAGCTGCCGGTCAGCCCGGAGTGGCTCGAGACCCACTACGATGGCCACGCCGCGTCGGCGATCGTCGGCGACTTCCGCGAGCACCTCCGCCGCTTCGCCTGACACCTGACACCGTCGCGATCGTCGCCCTTGTCCGCGAGCGCGAGCCGGTTGCCCGAGCCCCGCGCGCGCCTCGATCACCGACGCTGCGAACGGTGGCCGCGGGCACGAGAACGCGGCGAACCCGTGCGGACGCGTACGGTACCCCACTGCGCCCCCGAACAACGTGACGCGCTCCCGCAGGCGCTGCTGTAACGTGGCAGCGGATGGTCGATCCGGCAACCGCGCCCGTCGAGGCGCACCACGATCTGCACGGTCCCAGCCTCGGGCACCTCGAGGCGATGTTCGACCGCGCGCTGTCGCAGGTCTGGATGGCCTTCCAGCCGATCGTCGCCGCCACCGGCTCGCGTCGCTTCGGCTACGAGGCGCTCCTCCGCTGCCGCGACCCCGAGCTGCCGCACGTCGGCGCCCTCCTCGACGCCGCCGAGCGCCTCGAGCGCACGACCCAGCTCGGCCGCCTCGTCCGCGCGCAGGTCGCGGCGACCTTCGCCGCCGCCCCGATGGAGCGCGGCCTCGTCTTCGTCAACCTGCACCTCCGCGACCTGTTCGACGCGTCCCTGTCGTCGCCCTTCTCCGCCCTCACCCGGGTCGCCCGCCGGGTCGTCCTCGAGATCACCGAGCGCAGCTCCCTCGAGGGCCTCGGTGGCGTGGCCGACCGGGTCGCCGAGCTCCGTGAGATCGGGTACGCGATCGCCATCGACGACCTCGGCGGCGGCCACGCCCGGATGGGCCACCTCACGCCGCTCGACACCGACTTCGTGAAGCTCGACATGTCGCTCGTCCGCGACCTCGACACCCACCCGGTCAAGCAGCGGCTGGTCGCCTCGATCATCGAGCTGTGCCGGGACAGCGGCGTCCGGGTCATCGGCGAGGGGGTCGAGACCGAGGGCGAGGCCGAGATCCTCCGCCACCTCGGCTGCGACTACCTGCAGGGCTATTTGATTGCCCGGCCGGGCCCCGCGTTCGTCGATCCGGTGTAGTGTCGGCGCCGTGGGGACGCTCCGCGGACGGCTGCACGACCTGGTGGGGGCCAACGTGCCCCGGTTGTGCGTGCTGATGCTGCTGGCGACCACGGCGTGCAGAAAGCGAGAGGAGACGAGCATGGAAGGCAACCCGATGGACGCCATTGGCCCCCAGCTGGCCGCGATGGCACCGATGCTGATCGTGCCGGCGTTCGTGGCGCTGGGCTATCTCTTCATCTTGCTGGACCGTCGTGAGGACCGTCCCAGCAAGGACGACAAGCAGGTCGGCTCGAAGCTGGTCCTGTGGTCGTTCATCCTCGCCGGGATCGCGATGGTCCTCGGCGGCGCCGACTCCCTCATCGCCTTCGTGCTCGGCGGCTTCAAGGGCGGCTTCAGCCTGATCAAGATCCCGCTCGCCGGGCTCATCTCGGGCGTCGTCGTCGCCGGCGCGTTCGCGCTCATGTTCCTGCCGCGCACGAACAACGCGACCGCGACGCAGGTCGAGCGCTACGCGATGGGCCTGCTCGCGCTGGGCACCGGCCTCGTCGCGATCACCGCGCTGCACACCCTCATCGTCTCGCTGTTCGCCGGCGTGAAGTGGGCCGGCATGTCGTCGGCGCTGTCGGACATCGTCGTGTACGGCGCCGCGGCCGCCTTCGCGCTGACCAAGCACGGCGCCGCGTCGGGCTGGACCGCGCCGCCGCCGCGCCCGACGATGCCGAGCCCCGGCTATCCGCAGCAGGGTGGCGGCTACCCGCCCCAGGGTGGTGGCTATCCGCAGCAGGGTGGCGGCTATCCTCCCCAGGGCGGCGGCTACCCGCCCCAGGGCGGCGGCTATCCTCCCCAGGGCGGTGGCTACCCGCCCCAGGGTGGCGGCGGCTATCCTCCCCAGGGTGGCGGCTACGGCCGCTGAGCCTCGAGCCGTGAGCTGACCGCGGGCCACGCCGAAAGCGTGGCTCGCCGCGTTTTCGGCGGGCGCGACGCGACGGCGCCGCCGACCGCAGACCGTCGGCCGCGCGGCGCGCTACAGGAGGTCGAGGGCGTAGAGGACGCCGCGGTTCGACAGGACGTACGCCTCGTCCTCGTCGACGATCACCGGCTCGGCGGAGACGCCGTCGCCGGGATCGAAGTACTGCAGGAGCTCGCCGCTGCGCTTGTCGGCGATGAAGAGGCCCGCGTCGGCGAGCGCGTACATCACCTTGTCGCCGAAGACCACCGGCGCGGCCGGCTCGCCGCCGCCGCGCGTGCCCTGGCGCCAGAGGATGTTGCCGTCGAGGTCGAGCGCATAGATGCCGAGGTCGGCCGCGGTGACGTACAGGCGCTCGCCGTCGCTGGTGAGGCCGCCTGCGACGCCCTGGGCCGCGCTCGCGGTCGCGCCCTCGAGCGGCATCCGCCAGCGGACCAGGCCGGTCGTCTTGTCGAGCGCCCACACGCCGCCCGACGACGACGTCACGTAGAGCGTGTCGTTGACGATGACCGGCGTCGCGTCGACGTCGACGAAGCGATCGTCCTCGCCCTTGAGCTGGGTGAGCCACGCCACCGACCCGGTCGCGAGCCGCAGCGCCACCAGCGTGCCGCTGCCGAAGCCGGTGAAGACCAGGTCGCCGTCGACGGTCGCGCCGGCGTGGCCGCGGAGGATGTACTCCTCGGGCGTCTCGCCCTTGTACTGCCAGCGGAACTCGCCGGTGTGGGCGTCGAGCGCGTAGACCTGATCGGCCTCGTTGGTGAAGACGACGAGGTCGTGATCGGCGTCGGTGCGCTTCGGCACCAGCCGCGGCGTCTGGAGGATCGGGCCCTTGGTCGCGTAGCGCCACAGCACGTCGCCGTGGTCGAGCGAGAGCGCGACCAGCTCGCCGTCGTTGGTGCCGACGAACAGGCGGTCGGGGCCGATCACCGGCCGCGAGCTCACCGAGCCGAGCGGCACGCTCCACCGGACCTGGCCGGTGTCGGCGTGGAGCGCCAGGAAGGTGCCGCCCGTCGAGCCGCCGTACACGTACGAGCCGGCGGCGGCGACGCCCGCGAACTCCTGCGGCTCGCGGGTGCGCGCTTGGTCGGAGGTGACGACCTTCCAGCGCAGGCGCAGCACCGGCCGGCCGAGGTCGACCTTCGCCTCCTCCGACGGCGGCAGCCCGACGCAACCGGCGCCCACGCCACCGAGCGCGGCGGCCAGCAGCGCGCTGCGCAGGCGGGCGAACGCGCGACCCGCGATCACGCGCCTCCGCCAAGCGACGAGAGCCGGTCCTTGATCATCGGCGCGAGCGGCGAGTCGGGCGCGATGGCGAGCGCCTTCTGCAGCGCGGTCTTCGCCTCGTCGGGCTTGCCGAGCGCCTCGAGCAGGCGGCCCTCGTGGTACAGCGACACGTCGCGGCGCGGGCCCTTGTCGTCGGTCTGGATCGCGCGGAACGCGGCGAGCGCGTCCTCGAGCAGCTTCTGCTTCGCGGTCGGATCGGTCGTCGCGGTCGCCTGCGCCTCGAGCGTGATGCCGACGCCCTCGCGCGCGAGCAGCCCGTCGAGGCCGGTGTCCTTCGCGTGCTTGCGGTAGATGGCGAGCGCCTCGTCGAGCTTGCCGCCGCGCAGCAGGACGTCGGCCTCGACGAGCGCGGTGACGCCGCGCGCCGAGCCGGTCTGCTTCATCGCGTCGGCGACGGCCTGGGTCTTCTCGGCCTCGCTGGCGAACGTCTCCTCGTCGGGCATCGGCGGCATCGACAGGCCGTCGTCGTACCGGACCGGACGGTCGACGAGGTCGAGCGCGGCGACGACCTTCTTGGTCGCGCGCTCCTCCTTGTGGCGCCGGATGACGCGCCAGCCGACGACCGCGGTGACGAGCAGCGCGGCGCCGAGCAGCGTCAGGCCGATCTTCTTCGCGTGCGGCAGCAGCCGATCGACCAGCGATTCACCGCCGACGTGAACGGCGGCGACCGCGGGGCCGAGGGTCGGATCGTGCTCTTCGGACTTGTTCTTGTCGCGTGCCACGGTTGCCTCGAGAAGACCGAGGCGGGTGTGTAACACCCGGAGGGATGCGAGTCAATTCGCGCGGTTCGGCAGCGAGGACGGACGGATGCGGAGGCGGTGCGGCCGTCGTCGCCGGCGTTGGCGCGCGAGATCAGACCGGCGACGCGCGGTGGTGGTTGCCTGGGTTTGCGCGCGAGCGCCGATGCAGGGATGCTGCGCGGGTGTCAGCCGCCGTGCGCCGCCCTGCCCTCGCGTCCCTCGCGTCCGTGGCGGCGCTAGCGGCCGTGACCGGCGCCGGCGCGCGGGCGGCGCGGGCCGGCGACGGCGAGAGCGCGGCGTCGGCGGCGGTCGGCTTCGCGACCTACGCGACGCCGGACGCGATGGACCAGACGACGCTGACGCCGACCGCCGGCGCGACGCTGCAGGCGACGTACGAGCGCGGCTTCGGCGACTACGCCTCGTGGCGGGCGCAGCTCGCCGGGGCGATCTACGGCGGTGGCGGCCTGGCGGGCACCGGGCTGGCCACGATCGGGCTCAGCTACCGGCTCGACGTGCTGCGCTACGTGCCGTACGCGGCGCTCGGCGTCGGCGTGCTCGTGCGCGGCGGCGGGCCGTTCGACACCGGCGTCGAGCCGGCGCTCGAGCTCGGCGGCGGCGTCGACGTGCTCGAGGGGCGCGCGCGCTCGTGGGGCGTGGCGGCGGCGATCACCAGCTTCGCCACCGACACGACGACGTTGACCGTCACCGTCCGCTCGACGTGGCGGTGGGGCTACTTCTGACCGCGCGCGGCGGCTACTTCTTGTGGCGGTCGGCGCGGGCGCGGGTGAAGATCCGCAGCGGCGTGCCGCGGAAGCCGTAGCGCTTGCGGAGCTGGTTGGCGAGGAAGCGCTGGTAGGCGGGCGAGACGCCGGCCGGCTGGTTCGTCATGAGGACGAAGCTCGGCGGCCGCACCGCGGCCTGCGTGATGTAGTGGATGCGCACCGCCTTGCCGCGCCAGATCGGCGGCGGCACGACCTCGCACACCTCGGCGAAGAAGCGGTTGAGCTCGGCGGTCGAGATGCGGCGGCGGTGCTGGGCGGCGATCTGGTTGACGAGGTCCATCAGGCGATCGACGCCGTCGCCGCGCGCGGCGGAGAGGAGCGCGACCGGGGCCCACGGCATGAAGTGGAAGTTGTCCTTCACGGCCTGGCGGAGCGCGTCGGCCGCGCCGGCGCCGCGGAGGAGGTCCGACTTGTTGAGGGCGAGCACGACGGCCTTGCCGGCATCGGCGGCGGCGCCGGCGAGGCGGGCGTCCTGCTCGCTCGGGCCGAGGGCGGCGTCGATGACGAGCACGACGACGTCGGCGCGCTCGATCTGGCCGAGCGCCATGGTGACGGCGAGCTTCTCGACGTCGTCCTCGACGCGCGCCTTGCGGCGGACGCCGGCGGTGTCGACCAGGACGTACGCGCGGCCGCCGAAGGTGAGCGGGCTGTCGACGGGGTCGGTCGTGGTGCCGGGCTCGTGATGGACGAGCGAGCGCTCCTCGCCGAGGAGGCGGTTGGTGAGCGACGACTTGCCAGCGTTCGGCTTGCCGAGGAAGGCGATCCGCACCGGGCCGTGGGCGGCGTCGGCGCGGCCCTGGCGGTCCTTCTCCTCGCGATCGGCGGGGCGCGGCCAGCGGACCGGCGGCGGATGGTGGTGGCGCGGCTGGTGCGGCGCGTCCGCGTCGCCGTCGGCGCTGTCGGACTCGGCGTGGGCTTCCGTGTCGGCGTCGGCGTCGGCCTCGGCTTCCGTCTCGGACTCGGCGTCGGCGTCGGCCTCGTCGTCCGTCTCGGCGTCGGCCTCGTCATCGTCGCCGTCGTCGGCCCCGTCGTCGGCCTCGACGTCGCCGTCGGCCTCGGCGCCGGTGTCCTCGGCCTCGGCCTCGGCCTCGACGTCGCCGTCGGCCTCGGCGCCGGTGTCCTCGGCGAACGCGGGATCGCCGTCGTGGCGATCGTCGACCTCCCCCTCCTCGCCTTCCTCGCCTTCGCCGTCCGCCGCCGCGCCCGTCTTCAGCCCGAGCTGCGCGACCACCGCCTCCAGCATCGCGTCGACGCCGCGGCCGTGCGCCGCCGACACCGGCCACGGCTGCCCGAGGCCGAGCGCGTAGAACTCGTTCACCTGCACGTCCCGCTTCGGCCCGTCGATCTTGTTGACGACCAGCACGATCGGCTTGCCGGTCGCCCGCACCTGCCGCGCCACCTCCGCGTCGAGCGGCGCCAGCCCCGCCGACCCGTCGACGACGAGCAGCAGGAGGTCGGCCTCCTCGATCGCGCGCCACGCCTGCCGGTGGATGCCGGCGCCGATGACGTCGCCCTCCGCCGACGGATCGAGGCCGCCGGTGTCGATGACCTCGAAGCCGGCGCCGAAGTAGTCGACCTCGCCGTAGCGCCGGTCGCGGGTCAGCCCCGGCCGGTCGTGGACGAGCGCCGGCCGCCCGCCGACCAGCCGGTTGAACAGGGTCGACTTGCCGACGTTCGGCCTGCCGACGACCGCGACGCGCGCCGTGCTCATGACTCCGCTCCGTAGCCGAGGCGGCGCAGCCCGGCGTCGCCCTGCGTCCAGTCGGGGACGATCTTGACGAACAACGACAGGTGCACCGGACATCCGAACAGCTCCGCCAGCGCCTGGCGCGCGGCGATGCCGATCTCCTTGATGCGCGCGCCGCCGCGGCCGATCACGATCGCCTTCTGCGACTCGCGCTCGACGACGATCGCGGCGCCGATCGCGAGGTCGCCGCGGTCGCGCTCCTCGAACGACTCGACGACGACGCCGGCCGCGTACGGCAGCTCCTGGCCGAGCTGGTGGTAGAGCTGCTCGCGGACGAGCTCCGCCGCGAGGAACGCCTCGGCGCGGTCGGTCACCATGTCGGCGGGGAACGCGAGCGGGCCGACCGGCAGGCGCGCGGCGATGACCGCGACCAGCCGCTCGACGCCGTCGCCGGTCTTGCCGGCGATCGGGACGACCTCGGACGGATCGTCCGGCCGGCGGTCGGCCCCCCAGCGGTGCCACGCGTCGATCAGCGGCAGCAGGTCGGGCTTGGCGACGCGGTCGATCTTGTTGAGGGCGACGATGACCGCCTGGCCGCCGGCGGCGACCGCCAGCTCGGCGGCGTCCGGCTCGGCGAGCCGCGCCGGCTCGCGCCCGCGCCGGTCCGAGGCGTCGATGACGAGCAGCGTGACGTCGCTGTCGGTGACGGCGCCGAGCGCCTGGTCGCGCATGAAGCGGCGCAGCGCGCCCTTGCCCCGCTGGATGCCGGGCGTGTCGACGAAGCAGAGCTCGACCTGCGGCGGCTCGAGGCCGGCGACCTCGGTGCGGTGGATGCCGAGGATGCGGTTGCGCGTCGTCTGCGGGCGCGGCGACACCGCGACCAGGTGGCGGCCGAGGATGCGGTTCAGGAGCGTCGACTTGCCGACGTTCGGCAGCCCGACGATGGCGCAGGTGCCGGCGTGCGCGGCCGCGGGCGCGGCGGTGCCGTCGGGGGCGCGGGTGTCGTCGGACATGGCGGTCCGCCCGTATAGCGCGCGGGTCGGCGGGGCACAAGCGCGGCGCCCGTGGCCCGACCGTGCCGCGACCGCGGGCGCGCCGCTCCGTCCAGGCTCCCCCGCGGCCGGCGACACCGGGCGGACGCGGGCCGCCGAAAAGAGGCGCGCGGGCGCGGCCGCCGCTACGGTCGACCCGTGCCGGTGTCCGCCCTCCTCTGCGCGGTGATCGCGCTGGTCGCGTGCGCGCTGCCGGGCAGCGCGATGTTCGTCGCCATGGGCACCGGCCTCGCCGGCCTCGGCCTCGGCTGGATCGGCTTCCGCCGGCGGCGCGCGCCGGGGCCGACCCGGCTCCTGTCGGTGACCGCGGTCGCCCTCGCCTTGCTCGCGCTCGTGCTGGCGGCCGGCCGCTACGCGGTGACGCTGCTCGCCCTCCACCGGCTGGTCGGCGCGCTGACCTGATCGCGGCGGCGCCGGTGTATCGTCGGCGCATGGGACTCGCCGAGCGCCGCGCCGCCAAGGACTTCCAGGACCACGTCTTTCCCGGGCTCAAGCAGCAGATCGACGAGGTCGCCGGCTTCCCGGTCGACCTGGAGGTCCACTGGAACGAGCTCGCCGTCGACGACTACGGCGAGCACTACCCGGCCTACTGGCGCAAGGTCTACTTCGATCCGACGATCGCGGCGCTGACGTCGATCGCGCGCGACGACCTCGGCAAGGACGCGCTCAAGGCGGGCCTCAAGCGGATCGTGCTGCGCAACTCGTCCGGCTCCTACTCGCCGGAGGGCGCGATCAGCTTCACCGGCGGCGTCGTCACGATCGATCACACGCCGACCAGCAACGTCGACGATGTCGACGCGCGCGCGGAGCAGCTGACGAAGATCCTCGAGAAGGCGCTGTAGCGGGACGCGGCCGCGGGTCAGCGGCCGGCCAGCCAGATCAGGGTCAAGAGCAGGAGGAGCGCGGCGAGCAGCACGCCGGCGCCGCGCAGCATCGCGCGGCGGTCGGCGCCGTCGATCAGCTCGTCGAGATCGAGGAGGCGGCGCTGGTCGGTGGCGATCGCGAGGTCGAGCTCGTCGAGCTCGACGAGCGGGCGGCGCAGGATCGCCGGCCGCTCGAGCACGAGCTGCTCGCCGAGCGAGGCGAGGAGCGCGTCGCGGGCGCGGCGGGCGTC
>DASZXE010000799.1:0-5343 GCA_035546475.1 Kofleriaceae bacterium | reverse complement strand
CGACGCCGCCGCCGGGCCATCCGGCCGCGCCACCGGCCGCGCCGCCGCCGGCGCATTGAAGCGCGGTCCCGAGGCGCACCCTGGGGCGCCGTCACGCGAGACCCGCGAGCTTGTCGCCCGCGGGTCTTGACTTTTTCGGTCGCGGAAATACGTGCAACCCCAGCAGCGGTCTTACGGTCACAACAGCAACTCCAAGGTCCACCACCACCATGATCCGCACCATCCAGGTCAAGCATGCGCTCGTAGCCAGCGGCTGCGCGGCCCTGGTCGCCACCGCCGTGGGGTTCCTCGCCGCCGAGGCCCAGGTGCCTCCGTCGACCCAGCCCCCCCAGCCGCCCGCGCTCGCGGCCAGCATCCCCGGCACCGCGAGCATCTCCGACGTCGCCGAGCACGTGGTCGGCAGCGTCGTCAACGTCTCGTCCACCCAGCAGGTCGAGGACGGCCCCGCCGCCTTCGACCCGTTCTTCTCCAACCCGTTCAGCCCCGGCTTCGGCGACGACGGCGATCAGCGCATGGCCCAGAGCATGGGCTCCGGCGTGATCGTCTCCGCCGACGGCCGCGTGCTCACCAACGCGCACGTCGTCCACGGCGCCGACGCCATCACCGTCACGCTCCAGGACGACTCCGAGTACAAGGCCAAGGTGCTCGGCATCGACACCAAGGCCGACCTCGCGGTGCTCCAGCTCCAGGGCAAGCTGCCGCCGCTGACGCCGATCACCTTCGCCGACTCGTCGAAGATCCGGCTCGGCGAGGTCGTGCTCGCCGTCGGCGATCCGTTCGGCGTCGGCAAGGCGGTCACCATGGGCATCGTCTCGGCGACCGGCCGCAACTCCGTCGGCATCGAGGCCTACGAGGACTTCATCCAGACCGACGCGGCGATCAACCCCGGCAACTCCGGCGGCGCGCTCGTCAACATGCGCGGCGAGCTGGTCGGAATCAACACCGCCATCCTCTCGCGCAGCGGCGGCTACCAGGGCATCGGCTTCGCGATCCCCAGCAACATGGCGCACTCGATCATGGACATGCTGGTGAAGGACGGTCGCGTGTCGCGCGGCTACCTCGGCGTCGGCCTCGCGCCGCTCGACACCGACGCCGCCGCCAAGCTCAAGCTGGCCCCGCGCTCGGGCGTGCTGATCGCCAAGGTCGAGCCGGCCACCCCGGCGGCCAACGCGGGCATCACCCCCGGCACCGTCATCACCGCCGTCGACGGCCAGGCGGTGACCGAGCCGGGCAAGCTGCGCAACCTCGTCGCGATGACCGGCGGCAACCACGAGATCTCGCTCGCCGTGATCCAGGACGGCAAGCAGCGCACCCTCAAGGTGAAGCTGGGCGAGCTGCCCAACGACGACGAGGTCGTGCCCGCGTCGGCGCCGTCGCTCGGCAAGCGTGGCCACGGCCGCGGCATGGGCGTCCCCGGCATGGGCGGCCCCGGCACGGGCGGCACCTGGCACGGCGAGTCGGTCATCATCCACCCCGACGGCCGCGTCGAGCGCCGCCAGCTCCCGTAGCTCGCGGACGCCCGACGCGCGTCGCGACGGTCGCCTGAGGGCGGCCGTCGCCATTTCGGACCGTCGTCAGGACCTCGGCGCCCAGCCGCCGTCTCGACCGGATCTCTCTCGGCGCGCGAAGGAGCCGCCGACGAGCCGATCGACGCGGGTGCCGTGGAAGCAAGGCGGTGCGGTGCGGACCGCGCGCCGGCGTGGCCGTGAGGATACCGACCGCACGCGCGCGGAGGGCGAGCCCTGGCTCTCGCGGACGAGGCGACCGTCGACGTCGCAGTCGAGCTCGGCGCCCGCGTTGCCCCTCGGCCCCCGCCGCCCTCGCGCGCGTGACCAGCGTCCGCGCCGCGCGAACGTGGCGCCGTCGACGCGACCGACCGCCAGCGTCGTGGTCGCCGCGCCGTCGACCGCCACCGCGAGCGCCACGGCGCACCCGCTCGTCGACGCCCTCGCCGTCGAGGTCCAGGACGTCGCAGGTGACCGCGCCGCCGCCCTCCGCGCGCACCGCCGGCCCGACGTCCTCCGCGTCGCCCTGCGCGATCGCGAGGCCGCCGGCGGCGTCGAGCACGACCGACGCCGGACCACGCGCGCGCCTCGTCGGCGACCGCGCCGACAGCGCCCAGCCCGCCGCCCTGACGTTCGCCATGCACGTCGCCGGCAGCGGCTCCTCGGCGGCCTGCTCGCGCGGCGCCACAAGCCGGAACGCCTCACGCAGGCGGCGGGGGCGGCGGGGGCGGCGGGGGCGGGAATCGACCTGATCGATCCCGTGGTCGTGAACCTTCATCCTTTCGTGGAGACCGTGGCCCTGCACGACATGGCCGGCGCCGCGCATTGTCGCGGTGCGAGTTGGCGACGAGGCCTCGGCGGGCGCGATCCACAGGAACAAGGAGCCGGAGCCGCGCGACGAGCTCGGTCGGCGGCCGGGCACGTTGGAATGGTACCGGGCAACCGTGCCAGACCGCCAATGACGTGCTCGTTCCTTGATGTTCCACATCAAGGGGCGGGCCTCAAGAGGCATCCGCCGCGCAGTTGCGGCGCCGGCGCGCGCGCAGCGCCGAGGACCATCGCGAGGCCCAGCCCGCGCACCATGCCGCCGCCTGGCCGCGAGCCGCCGCCGCCGCGGAGCGTCAGACCAGGGCGGCACGATCGCGCGCATGCACGATCGGCTGCTCGTCGCGGCCACCGCCCTCGCCTGCGCCGCGCTGCTGCTCGCCGCGCTGCGCCTCCGCCGCTGGACGCGCGGCCGCCGCGCGCGCCGGCGGGCGCGATGGGCAGTGTCCGGCGAGCGGACAGCCGAGCGCCTGCTCGTGCGCGCCGGCTTCCGGGTCGTCGATCGCCAGGTCGGCCACCGCTGGTCGATCGAGGTCGACGGCGACACCGTCACCGCCGGCGTCCGCTGCGACTACCTCGCCGAGCGCGGTCGCGAGCGGTGGGTCGCCGAGATCAAGACCGGCAGCGACGCGCCGCGCCTCGACAACCCGGCGACCCGCCGGCAGTTGCTCGAATACCAGGTCGCCTACGGCGCCGCCGGCGTCGCGCTCGTCGACGCCGACGCCGGCACCGTCCGCGAGGTCCGCTTCGACCTCGACGGCGCGGTCGCCGACCTCGTCGCCGAGCGCGCACCCGCCGCCGCGTCGCCGTGGCGCTGGCTGGTCGCCGGCGCCGCCATCGGCGCCGCGCTCACCGCCGCGCTGCTCTCCGCGTGAGCGGCCCCATCGGCCCGCCGAGCTTCACGCAGCCCGTTCGTGACGCCGGAGCCGCGGCCGATCAGCCCGCCAGGTTGCGGTTCACGAAGTCCCAGTTGGTGAGCTTCCAGAACTCCTCGAGGTACTTCGCGCGCGCGTTGCGGTAGTCGACGTAGTAGGCGTGCTCCCAGACGTCGATCGTGAACAGGCAGGTCTTGCCGGCCGCCATCGGCGTCTCGGCGTTGCCGGTCGTCTCGATCGCGACGCCACCGTCGGCGGTCTTCACCAGCCACGCCCAGCCCGACCCGAACTGCGCGGCCGCCGCCTTGTTGAACTTCTCCTTGAACGACTTGAAGTCGCCGAACGCCTTGTCGATCGCGCCGGCGATCGCGCCGGTCGGATCGCCGCCGGCCTTGGGCGCCATGCAGTTCCAGTAGAAGGTGTGGTTCCAGACCTGGGCGGCGTTGTTGAAGACCGCCTTCTCGCTCAGCTTGCCGTGGCTCTCGCGCACGATCGCGTCGAGCTCCAGGCCCTCGTACTTGCTGCCGGGCAGCAGGTTGTTGAGGTTGGTGACGTAGGCCTGGTGGTGCTTGCCGTAGTGGTACTCGATGGTCTCGGCGGAGATGACGGGGGCGAGCGCGTCCTTGGCGTAGGGCAGCTCGGGAAGGATGAACGGCATCGAAGTCTCCTTTGAGGGCGAGCCGGCGGCGAGTGAGGCCGCGTCGGTCGGTGAATCGTCGCCGGACCCTACCCCCGCCGCCCGGCGCTGTCGACCCGCCGGGCCGCGGACCGCGACGAGCCGCGGGCGCGGGCGCGGGCGCGGGCGCGACGATCGGCTATACCCGGGCGTGCCCCGGCCGGACCGGATCGTCAGCGGCGGTCAGACCGGCGCCGACCGCGGCGCGCTCGACGCCGCGATCGAGCTCGGCGTCCCGCACGGCGGCTGGTGTCCGCGCGGCCGGCGCGCCGAGGACGGCCGCATCCCCGCGCGCTACGACCTGCGCGAGACCGAGTCGGCCGCGTACGCGGTGCGCACCGGGCGCAACGTCGTCGACAGCGACGGCACGCTGCTCGTCACCCGCGGCGCGGTTACCGGCGGCAGCGCGCTGACCGCCTCGCTCGCCGTGCGCCACCGCCGGCCGCTGCTCCACGTCGATCTCGATCGCACGGCCGGCGTCGCCGCGGTGGCGGCGGTGCGCACCTGGATGGCCGAGCACCGCGTGCGACGCCTGAACGTCGCCGGGCCGCGCGCGAGCCACACGCCCGGCATCGCCGACGACGTCCGCCGGTTGCTCGTCGCCGTCCTCGGCGCCCGCCTCCGGCTCGGCGCGCACACGTCGATCGCCGGCGGCCTCCACCGCGCACTCGAGCGCGGCGCCGCGACCGGCTGCGACGTCGTCCAGATCTTCACCCGCTCGAACCAGCAGTGGGCGGCGCCCGCGCTCGACGACGATCGGCTCGGCGCCTGGCGCACGGCGCGCGCCGGCGCCGTCGAGCCCGTGCTCGTCCACGGCTCGTACCTGTGCAACCTCGCGACCGGCGACCGCGTGCTGCGCGAGCGCTCGTACCAGGCGCTCGAGCTCGAGGCCCTGCGGGCGGCGCGGCTCGGCATCCCGTACCTCGTCATCCACCCGGGCGCGCACGGCGGCGCCGGCGTGCGGACCGGCCTGCGGCGGATCGCGGCGGCGCTCGACCGCCTGCACGCGGCGCACCCGGACCTGCCGACCACGGTCCTGCTCGAGAACACCGCCGGCCAGGGCACCAGCGTCGGCTGGCGCTTCGAGGAGCTGCGCGACCTGTTCGCGTCCGTCCGCGCGCCCGACCGGCTCGGCGTCTGCATCGACACCTGCCACCTGCTGGCGGCCGGCCACGATGTCCGGACGCCGGACGCATGGGACACCACGTTCTCCCGCTTCGATCGCGTCGTCGGCTGCGCGCGCGTCCGCGCCTTCCACGTCAACGACTCGAAGGTCCCGCTCGGCGGCCGCGTCGATCGCCACCAGGGCCTCGGCCACGGCGAGCTCGGCCTCGGCGCGTTCCACTGCCTGGTCAACGACCCGCGCTTCGTCGGCCTGCCGATGGTGCTCGAGACGCCGAAGCCGTCCGACGACGCCGACGTCGTCAACCTCGGCATCCTGCGCGCGCTCCACGGCCGCGCC
>DASZXE010000798.1:0-14814 GCA_035546475.1 Kofleriaceae bacterium | reverse complement strand
AGGCTCGCGCCGGCGGCGGCGGCCTCGACCGCGGCGCCGACCTGCCGGCGTCGTCGGGCGGCGGCCCCCTCGACGGCGGCGTGCGCCGCACGATGGAGCGCGCGTTCCAGACCGACTTCTCGAGCGTGCAGCTCCACGCCGAGTCGCCGCGCGCCGCCGCGCTCGGCGCGCTCGCCTACACCGAGGGCAACGCCGTCCACATGGCGCCCGGCCAGTACGACCCGGGCTCGCAGGCCGGCCGCGAGCTGATCGGCCACGAGCTCGCGCACGTGGTCCAGCAGCGCGAGGGCCGCGTCAGCGCGACCGGCCAGGCCAAGGGCCTCGCCGTCAACGAGGACGCGTCGCTCGAGCACGAGGCCGACGACCAGGGCCGCCGCGCCGCCGCCGGCGAGGTCGTCTACCGGTCGACCGGCCTCGCGATGCGCGACCAGCTCGGCGCGGTGCAGATGGCCCGCCCGGTGGTGCAGCTCGCGCGCACCCACTGGGGCAACTTCCGCGCGAACCCGTACCACTCGCTGCGCAGCGGCCGCAAAGGGGTCGGCGTCGAGATCGTCGTCCACTTCCGGCCGGGCCGCCGCATCGACGCCAAGCAGATCGCGATGGTGCAGGCGGTGCGCAGCGCCGAGGCCGGCGCGCCGGTCGTCAACGTGAACCCGATGGTCGCCGGCCGATCGATCAGCGCGGCCGACGCGGTCCACATGCGGTCCGCGGTCGGCACCGATCAGGGCTTCCACATCGACCAGTCGGAGACCAACCGCAACCCGCTCTACGCCGTCGAGGGCGCGCCCGCCGGCGACAACGCGCTCAACCAGGGCCCGACGCCGGCGCCGGCCGCCCGCATGACGCGCGCGCAGCGGCAGGCGCGCGCCGCCGCCACCGGCATCTCCGGCCAGACCCACAGCGGCTGGGGCGAGCACGGCTTCCACTTCAAGGACAAGGGCAAGTGGAAGTCGAAGTCGGCGACCCTGCACGACACGCCGACCCTGCCGAACCGCACCAAGAACGCCGAGCAGATCTTCGAGACGACCGCGCTCGCCACCGACGGCACCCAGAACGGGACGTACTACGGCTCGGTGCAGTGGGGCTGGCGCACGAACGACAAGGGCCGGTTCCGCCGGCTGCCGTTCCGCGTGCTGTCGCAGGGCGTGCCGACCTCGACGTTCATGAAGGCGGCGCAGATCTGGAACCCGGGCACGACCGACGCGGCGAGCGGCAGCATGCCGAACCTGGCGTTGCCGGTCGTCGACGTCCACGTGCTCACCCAGCGCACGCAGCTCAACCCGGGCCTGCGCGGGCGGCGCCACACCCGCCTGCGCCGCGGCACGCGCGTCGAGGTGCTCGACCCGGCGGTCGCGATGCCCGACGGGCGGACGCTCGCGCGCATCCGCGTCGTCGACGGCTCGCGCACCGGCCTCGAGGGGCTGGTGGCCACCAACGTGCTCGCGGACGAGCGGCCGTGATCCGCCCGGCGGCGGCCGCGCTCGCGGCGATCGTCGCCTGCAACGGGACGTCGTCACGGACCGAGCCGGCGCCTTCGCCGGCGCCCTCGCCTTCGCCGGCGACCTCGCCTTCGCCTTCGCCGGCGCCCTCGCCTTCGCCGGCGCCCTCGCCTTCGCCGCCGCCTTCGCCTTCGCCTTCGCCGGCGACCTCGCCTTCGCCGGCGCCCGCCGCGGCGCCTTCCGACGGAGATGCCATGAGCAAGCGAACCGCCCCTCCCCCACCCGATGCGTCCGCCGCCGGCGCGGCGGCGGCGCCCGACGTCGCCGCGGTCCGCAAGCGCCTGCTCGCGCTCGGCTACCGCGAGCTCTTCCTGCGCGCCGACACCGCCGAGGTCGACACGCTGGCCGCCGACGCGCCCGCGCTCGAGGCGCTCGTCCGCGCGCCGGACGAAAACGCGCAGGCCCGCTTCCTCGCCGCCGAGATCCTCTTCCTGCGCGCGCCCGGCTTCCCGCCGGCGGAGCTGAAGGCGCCGCTCGCCGCGCTCTACGCGCAGGCGCTGGCGCAGACCAGCCGCGAGACCGGCACCTGGAAGCTGATGGCGAACCAGTGGGGGATGCTCTACGACGGCAACGACGCCGGGCTCGTCGGCGGCCACCTGCTCGCGCTCGGCGCCGAGGCGGTGCCGGCCCTGCGCGGCCTGCTCGACGACCGCGAGCACGTCCTCTACGAGGGCAGCCGCAACGCGACGACCGGCAACGACCGGATGTACCGGATCAAGGACGTCGCGGCCTGGTACCTGGGCCGGCTGACCGGCAAGCCGGTGCCGTACCACGTCGACCTGGCGGCGCGCGATCGCGAGATCGCGAAGCTGGTGAAGGCGCTGCCGTGAGCGAGGCGCCCGACACCGACGACGACGAGGCCGACGACGAGCTCGGCCCGCTCGAGCACGTCGACCGCCTCGAGCGGCAGGCCGAGCGCGGCGGCATGTACACGCACAGCGTGCTGAGCGGCGTCACCGACCGCATCAACGAGCTCGAGCCGTGCGTCTACGGCCTCATCGACGCGCTGGTCGCGCGCGGCGTGATCGATCGCGACGCGATCGTGGCGGCGGCGGCGGCGGCGCGCGACGAGCTGATCGAGAAGGACGAGCAGCTCACCGCCGGCGTCGCGGTGCGGCTCGACGACGAGGCGCCCGAGCCGGTCGCCGTCGACTGCGCCGCGCGGCTGCCGATCTGCCGCTCGGTCTGCTGCCAGCTCAGCTTCGCGCTCACCGTCGAGGAGATCGAGGCCGGCCGCACCCGCTGGGATCTCGGCCAGCCGTACTTCGTGCGCCACGAGGCCGACGGCTACTGCACGCACCGTCACGCGGCGAGCGGCGCCTGCACGATCTACGAGGTCCGGCCCGGCGTCTGCAAGCACTACAGTTGCGCCGGCGACACCCGCATCTGGAAGGACTTCGAGCGCATGGAGCTCAACCACGAGTGGCTCGACGCCAACCTCGGCGAGGACCAGCCGCGCCTCGTCTCCGCCCTCATGCACCGCCCCGAGGACCTCCTCCGCAAGGTCAAGCCCCGCACCGACCGCGGCAAGTAGGCCGCGCCGGCCTCGCGACCTGACCCGGCCGCTGAGGGTCGTGCGCGCGCTGGCGATGGCCGCGGCTGGTCCGCGCGAGGCGGGTGCCGCGGCGTCCCTCGTCAGCCGGCCCGCCTATCCCGGCGAGTACGACTGGCTCGCGGTCGAGTGGCCCGAGCTGGCGGCCTTCCTGGCCACCCACGACCTGGCCGCCAGACCCATCGCCGACGAGGCGGGCGCGCTCAGCCCTGGCGCTTGAAGAACTGCACGGCGCGCTCGTGCTTCTCGGCGGCCGCCTTGCTGCCGAACGTCCCCAGGTTCTTGCGCTTGCCGGTCTTCTTGTCGGTCTTCTTCGAGTAGAGCCGGTACTTGCCGTCGGCGAGCTTGCGGATCATGGACAAGCCTACCGCCGCGAACCGCGCTCGCCGAGCTCACGGCCGCCGCAGGAGCACGCGCAGGTCGCGCGCGGGCCCGAGCGCGAACAGCCCGGTCGTCCCGCCGCCCGACGCCGCCGCGACGTCGCTCGACACCTCGCTGCCGACGAGCTGGTAGTCGGACCACCACGGCTCGACGTTCGTGCGCGCGATGAGGAACGCCTCGCGGTCGCTCTCCACCGCCACCACCGCGAGCGAGCGATCGCCCTGGTTCCACGCCGTCGGCCGCGCGCCCGCGCCGAGGACCGGCCGCACCGGCCCCTGATCGTGCAGGAGCTCCCACGAGCTCAGCGCGCCGCCGGGCACCTGCTGCCACAGGTGCCAGATGCGGCCGTCGGTGCCGCGCACGAACGCCTCCAGGCGGCCGTCGGCGTTGCAGGCCAGCGCCGGCTCGTCGCCGGCACCGTTCGTCGGCTGCCAGTCGGTCCACGACCCGCCCGGCGACGTCTGCCGGCAGCTCCAGATCGACTGGTCGTCGCGGCTGCGGGCGAGCGCCCACAGGCAGCCGCTGCCGTCGCACTCGACGGCGACGCGGCCGGTGAAGCGCCGCGAGCCCATCGCCTCCCAGCCCGACCACGGCGCGCCGAACGGATCGAACCACCGCTGGTACATGTGGTAGACGCGGCCGTCGGTGTGGACGGCGAAGACCTCGAGCCGGTCGTCGCGGTTGCGCGCCACCGTCGGATCCGCGTCGAGCGAGCCGCCGCGCGCGGTCCAGCCCGACCACTGCGCCGCGCTGCGCGTGCCGACCTCGTTCTGCCAGCGGTGGTACATCGCGCGGTCGCGGCCGCGCGCGAACAGCTCGAGCTTGCGCCAGTGGTTGAGGCCGACCGCGGGCCCGCCGGCGAAGGTCGTGTCGCCGGGCATCAGCTCCCAGCCGCCGAAGTCGCTGCCGCCGGCGGCGTTCTGGCCGAGGTGCCACATGCGGTCGTCGGTGCCGCGGCCGAACACCTCGAGGCGGCCGTCGGCGTTGGCGGCGGCGGCCGGCGGCGAGGTCAGGATGCCGCCGAGCGACCGCCACGGCATCGCCGGCGAGCGGGTCGCGTCGACGACGCGCACCTGCACCTCGCCGCGGGTGCCGCCGGTGCGCGCCGGCAAGCTGATCCACTCGTTCTGCTGCGAGCGGTACGAGACGCCGATCGTGTAGAGGCCGGGCGCGGTGCCGAGGTGGCCGGTGCGGTGCAGCGTGCGGCCGGCGCCGGGCGCGATCGGGCTGCCGTCGCCGTCGCCGGCACCGAGCAGGCCGTCGAGGTTCTCGCCGCGCGGGCCGCGCACGTAGACGAACAGCTCGGCGACGTGCGCGTCGCGGAAGCCGAAGTTCTCGACCCGCACGTCGACGGTGACCGGCCCGCCCGCCGCCACCGGATCGCCGGCGGTGACGGTGAGGCCGGTGCGCAGGTCGAGGTCGACGTAGGTCGGCGCCGGCCCCTCCATCGGGCAGCCGGTCACGAAGTACGACGACCACGCCGGGCTGCCCGCGCCGTCGTAGACGATCGTGCGCGCGCCGAGGTCGAGGCGCAGGCACTTCTCGACGTCGGGGAAGTTGGGGTCGTAGACGAAGATGCGGTGGTCGGCCTCGTCGTAGCCGTAGGCGAGCACCTGGTGGCCGAACGGGCCGCCGCTGACCCGGCGCAGGCCGAGCACGGTCGGGATGCCGCTGTCGATCGCGCGGCGGACGTTGTCGAACTCGGCGACCGACCAGTTGAACTGATCGGCGAGCGTGATCCACGGCATCGTGACCCAGTTGAGCGCGCTGGCGACGCCGAGCGGCCCGTAGCTGGCGAGCTGGCAGTCGTAGATGTAGCGCTGGAGCGGCGAGCCCTCGGGCGGCACGCCCGCCGGGCTGCCGTCGGGGAAGTCGTCCGGGACGTGGGTCGGGATCGCGACGCGGGCGAGCCAGTAGCGCGCGGCGGCGAGCGCCATGCCGCCGCACAGGCCGCTGGTCGTGATGCCCGGGCTGACGTGGTTGACGAACGTGTTGACGAAGTGGAAGCCGTGCTTCGACGGCGAGAACGCGAGCCTGCGCATGATCTGCTCCTCCGCTGCTCGTGCAGCGCAGGGCCGACGCGCGCCGTCCGAGAAGTTCCGGGTGTCGCCGCGAATCGCGCCGTCTCGCTCGCGCCCGCCCTCGCCGCCTCCGCGGGGCGTCGGCTGTCATCGCTGCGGCCTCCGCGGTCCGAGCATCGCCGCTCCCTGCCGCTTGCCGGACGATGGCCATCGCCGATGAGCGACGACGTCCACTGCGACGAGCACGGCCGGGGTGCGACGACCTACGTCTGCCACCACCTCGCCGACGGAACGGCGCAGACGTTCCTGACCGACGCGCCGACGGCGGAGGCGCGCTGGCCCGACGCGTGGTGCGAGCGCTGCGAGGCCGTGCGCGCGCGCTGCGGCGGCTGGAACGACGAGTCCGAGGCGTTCGCCGCGATCAAGATCCTGTGCAGCACCTGCTATCAGGTCGCGCGCCTGCGCTTCGAGCGCGAGCCCGACGACGAGCGGCCCTTCCCGTTCCTCTACCGGTGGGCGCGTGCGACGAGGTCCACACCGGCCTGCCGGGTTTCGGCGCGCGGTCGCCGGAGCCCTGGTTCGAGGCGAGCAAGGACGCGCGCGCCGGCGGCTACCTCCGCGACGATCGGTGCGTGCTCGGCCTGCACCGCTTCGTGCGCTGCACGATCGACGTGCCCATCCTCGGCTCGCGCCAGCGGATGTCGTGGGGCGTGTGGTCGTCGCTCAGCCCGGCGAGCTTCGATCGCGTGAACGCCGCGGGCCCCGACGAGCTCCTCGGCCCGATGTTCGGCTGGCTGTCGACGCAGCTCGCCTCGTCGCTCTACCCGTCGACCTTCGCGCTCGAGGCGCACCTCTACACGCGGCCCGCCGGCCGCTCACCGCTCCTCATCCTCGAGCCGACCGACCACCCGCTCGCCCTCGACCAGCGGCGCGGCATCACCGCCGACCGCGCCATCGAGCTCGCCACCTCGCTGCTCGCCCAGTACGGCGGCTCCCCCGCCTGACCGCGCGCTCCCCGCGGTGCGAGCACCCGGCGCTCGCGCGACTCACCGCACGCGCTCTGAGCGCGCCATCGCTCACCAGGGCGGCAGCAGGCGGCGGAGGCCGTGAGCAAGGACGAGGGCGAGGACGGCGGCGTTGCGGAGCGGCTGGACGGCGCGCCCGCGCACCGCGACCGGCTGCGCACGTTCGCCGCGGGCGCACGCGGCGAGCGCGAGCGCGAGCGCGTCGAGCTGCGGGATACCGACCGGCCGGTCGCAGAGGCCGCGGACGATCGCGTCGGGGACGGCCGCGGCGCCACCGACCGTGCCGGCGAGCGCGCCGGCGATGGCGCCGACCGTGTCGGTGTCGCCGCCGAGGGCGAGCGCGCGGCGGATGGTCTCGGTCCAGTCGGCGGGCGCGCGCAGCCACGCGAACAGGACCGCCGGCAGCGTGTGCAGGACGTAGCCGGTGACGCCGCGCTCGAGCCCTTCGCCCGCGGCCCAGTCGCCCGGCGCGCGATCGGCGACGAGGGCGTCCTCGACGCGCGCGAGCGGCGACGCCCAGCGCGGATCGACGAGCGCCGGGCGCAGGCGCGCGAGCAGTGCCGCCGGCGCCATGAGCCCCTCGCGTGCCGCGGCCGCCGCCTCCGCCACGGCCAGCGCCGCATCCGCAGCCAGCGGGTGCGTGTGCGTGATGCGCGTGGAGATCGCGACGAGCCTCGCGCGCGTGCTCGCCTCCGCGACCGCGAAGCCGATCACCGGCGCGCGCATCAGCGGCCCGTTGCCGGCGGACGGCACGCCGCTGCGCGCCGGCCCGAAGCCGAGCCACAGCCTCGCGCACGCGCGCAGCGTGCCGAGGCCGACACCGGGCGGCAGGCACGCGATCCAGCCGCGCAGGCGCCACGCGAGCGACCGCGCGAACCGCTCCTCGTCGAGCCCCGACGCCGCCAGCGCCTGCCCGGTCATGAACGCATGCTCGGTGTCGTCGCTGATCACGCCATGGCCGGCGACGAACGCATGCCGCGGCTCGGCCCCGAACCGCCGCCGCGCTCGCCCCGGGGCGAGCCCCTCACGCGGCAACCCGACCGCATCGCCGCACGCGAGCCCTCGCAGCAGTCCGCGCGCCCGCAGCTCCAGCTCCATCCTCGCCCACCGTTGCAGCCGCGGTGCCTGCGCCCCCCCGCTCGCCCGACCGTGCACGCGGCCCCGTGCGAGCCGTCCACGTCAGCCTGTCACCGCGCCGCCGCCATCCGCGTCACGATGGCGGCGTCGTCAGAGGGGCTTGGCGAGGTAGAGGGCGGTCTCGCAGGGCATGTAGGAGCCGTAGAAGAAGGTGTCGGCGCCGCAGAGCGCGTAGCCGAGCCGCTCGTAGGCGGCGACGCCAGGGACGTTGACGTTCGACGTCTCGAGCCAGACGTGCGTCGCGCCGAGCGAGCGGCCGTGCGCCTCGGCCTCCGCCAGGAGCGCACGCCCGACGCCGCGCCGCCGCCACGCCGGCGAGACGTACAGGAACCACAGCACGAGCCGGCCGTGCCACGCCTCGTACTCGACGGTGCCGAAGCCGCGGATCACCCCGCCCTCCTCCGCCACCCAGCCGTGGTCCCAGCTCGCCCACGGCGCGAAGACCTCGCCGATCGAGTACCGCTTCACCCGCGGCTGCTCGAGCGCCCGCTCCACCAGCTCGAGGCCGCGCGGTCGCACGACGACCTCGAAGATCGTCGGCGTCTCGAACGCCGTGTCGACCGCCTCGCAGCCGCGCCGGTCCTTCCCCCGGTCGAGCGCGCGGATCGTGAACGTCTCGGACGCCATCGTCGCCGACGATAGCGCGCCCGCCGACAACGGCGAGCCGCGCCGAGGTCAGCGGCGCGCCCGGGTCGGGCGCATTCCTGGCACCCCTTCGACCAGGAGCACGCCCTCTCGCTTCGCCCGCTGCTCGAGGCCGGCCGTGAAGCCCGCCCGCGAGAACAGCGCGTGATGGACGTGGAAGCCGCGCAGCGCCGGCAGCGCCGCGGCCTTCCGGTGCAGCTCGTCCAGCACCGCCTCGCTCATCCGGGCGCCGCGCCAGCGGCACTCGCCGACCAGCGCGCTGCGCGACCGGCGGTCGAGCGCGGCGACGTCGATCTCGGTGCGGCCGTCCCACAGGCGGCCGACCTCGAGCAGCTCGAACGGGAGCTCCTGCCGATCGGCGAGCCCGGCGATGTGCCGGCGGCACACCTCCTCGTAGCCGACCCGGCCGACGTAGGCGTCGAACTCGCCGCGGACCAGCTCCATGAACCGGTCGATCCGCTCCTGCTCGAGGAGGCGCAGGTTCGGCTGCACGAACGCGAAGTGGAAGCGCAGGTACGCGTCGCGGACCTCATAGCGCGCCCGCCGCGTGGCCCGTGCGCCCGGCGCGTCGACGGAGACGATGCGGCGCACGAAGCGGAGCGACTCGAGCGTGCGCAGGTACTTGCCGATGTGCGCGAGCTGGACCCCCGTCGTGCGCGCGACGTCCACCGGCCGGCGTGCCCCACCGCCCAGGCCCTCGAGGATGGCGAGGTACGTGCGCGGGTCGGCGATCTCGTCGTGGATGAGGAAGGCCGGCTCGTCCCGGAACATGCTCGCCGGCGACCGCAGCAGCTCGCGCACGTTGCGCAGCACCGGCTGGCGGTCGTTCCAGAGGCCGAGGTACTGCGGCACGCCGCCGATCACGCTGTACGCCTCGACGAGCTGGACCGGCGAGTACGCGGGCAGGAACAGCGCCATCTCGGCGAGCCCGACCTCGCCGACGTTCAGGTCCGCGGTGGTGCGGCCGTACAGCGCTCCTCGCGGCGAGGCGAAGGTCGACTGCATCATGTGGTAGTGCGAGCCGGCGACCACCAGGCACAGGCGCGAGCGCTTGAGCGCGTGGTCCCAGCTCGCCTGCAACAGGCTGGCGAACGCCGGCACCGACTCCAGGAGGTACGGCAGCTCGTCGATCACCAGCGCCAGCGGCGCCTTGTCCGCGAGCCGCGCCACGGCCGCCAGCGCCGCCTCCCAGCTCGAGAACGAGAACTCGGGGTCGGCGGTGTCGAGCAGCGGCTGCAGCGCCTGGGAGAACTTGCGGAGCAGCACCGCGGAGGTGCTCCGGTCGGCGACCCAGTAGACGGCGCGCCCCTTCGTCTGCGCGAGCCAGCGCACGAGCAGCGAGGTCTTGCCGATCCGACGGCGGCCATGGACCGCGACGAACTGCGCCTTCGGCCGCCGCTGGAGCTCGCGGAGCGTGGCCAGCTCGCGGGCGCGGTCGAGGAACTCGGCGGTCCGCGGCGAGCCCGCGTCGGCGTCCGGGTCGGGGTCGGGGTCGGGGTCGGGACCGGAGCTCACAGGTCCAGTATTATACTGGTGATGTGAGTAACCGAAAGCGGCGGGGGAGCGGCGACGGGGGTGCGGGGGCCGAAATGCGGCGAGGGCGCCGGACCTGGTGGTGCGGCGCCCTCGGGGACGTGCGAGCCGGACGGCCGGCGAGGAGGCTACTCCTCGTCGTCGCCGCCGCGCTCCTTGCGGCCCTTGGCGGCGCCCTTCTGGCCGAGCTTGCCCAGCTTGCCGCGCATCAGGTCGCCGAGCGTCGCGCCGCCGGTGTTGGCACCCGCGTAGCCCTGCGCCTCCGACATCTGCTGGGCGCGGTTGGCGCCCTTGATCGACAGCGCGATCTTCCGCTCGGCGGCGTCGGTCGAGAGGATCTGGACCTTCACCTCCTGGTTCGGCTGCAGGACGGTGCGCGGGTCCTCGATGTGCTCCTCGGAGATCTCCGAGACGTGCACCAGACCCTCGACGCCCTTCTCCAGCTCCACGAACGCGCCGAAGTCGAGGACCTTGAGGACCTTGCCGTCGACGATCTTGCCGACCGGGAACTCGTACGGGATGCGATCCCACGGGTCGGCGACGAGCTGCTTGATGCCGAGCGAGATCTTCGGCTTCTCGCCGTCGGAGGTGTCGATGTTGAGGAGCACCGCCTCGACGTCGTCGCCCTTCTGGAAGAGCTCCGACGGGTGCTTGACCCGCTGGGTCCACGACATGTCGCTGATGTGGACCAGGCCGTCGATGCCTTCCTCGATCTCGACGAAGATACCGAAGTCGGCGATGTTGCGGACCTTGCCCTTGACGACCGTGCCGGGCGGGTACTTCTCGGTGAGCTGCTCGTACGGGTTGGGCTCGAGCTGCTTCATGCCGAGCGAGATGCGGTTCTGCTTGACGTCGACGTCGAGCACGACCGCCTCGACCGCGTCACCGACCGCGACCACCTTGCTCGGGTGCTTGACCCGGCGGGTCCACGACATCTCGCTGATGTGGACCAGGCCCTCGATGCCCTCCTCGAGCTCGATGAACGCGCCGTAGTCCTTGAGCGAGACCACCTTGCCGCGGACGACCGTGCCCGGGATGTACTTCTCGGCGGCGCGGCTCCACGGGTCCTCGGTGATCTGCTTGAGGCCGAGCGAGACGCGCTCGGTGTCGGCGTTGAACTTCAACACCTTCACGCGGACGTGGTCGCCGACCTGGAACATCTCGGACGGGTGGTTGACCCGGCCCCAGCTCATGTCGGTGATGTGGAGGAGGCCGTCGATGCCGCCGAGGTCGATGAACGCACCGTACTCGGTGAGGTTCTTGACGATGCCCTCGACGATCTGGCCTTCCTTCAGGCGCTCGAGCGTCGACTCCTTGAGGGCGGCGCGCTCCTTCTCGAGCAGCACGCGGCGCGACAGGACGATGTTGCCGCGCTTCTTGTTGAACTTGATGACCTTGAACTTGAAGGCCTGGCCGAGGAACGCGTCGAGGTTGCGCACCGGCCGGAGGTCGACCTGCGACCCGGGGAGGAACGCCTTCACGCCGCCGCGAATGGTGACCGACAGGCCGCCCTTCACGCGGGCGCTGATGGTGCCCTCGATGAGCTCGTCGCGCTCGCACGCGGCCGAGATCTCGTCCCAGACCTTGTAGCGGTCGGCCTTCTCCTTGGAGAGGACGACCATGCCCGCGTCGTTCTCGCGGGACTCGAGCAGGACGTCGACGACATCGCCCGGCTGGACGGCGATCTGGCCGTCGGCGCCGCGGAACTCCTCCAGGGGCACCTGGCCCTCGGACTTGTACCCGATGTCGACGATCGCGTAGTCCTTCCCGACCGAGATCACGGTCCCACGCAGGATCTCACCTTCCTTGGTGTTGTCCTGCTGCAGGCTCTCTGCGAAGAGTGCGGCGAAGTCCTCGTCGCCGGCATGGGTTGCGGTATCGACCATTTGCAAAACAGGCTCCCCGGGATGAAAAGGGCGGGATGGAGTGCGCGCGGTTTCTCCCCGAGGGGTTCCGTCGCAGGCGGGAAGAGGTACTAGCGCCCCCGGCAGTTGTCAACAGGTGGCACGAACCTCCCTTCCGGCGGACGCCCGGCCGCCACTCCGGACCGCCCGGGACCGACCCGCGGGCGCCGCCCTGAGGCCGGCGCGGCAGCGAGCGCCGGTCAGTCGGCCAGGCGGTCGCGGACGAAGCTCTCGAGCTGGGTGACGACCTCGTCGAGGTCGAGCGTCGACGAGTCGATCGTGATCGCGTCGTCGGCGGCGACCATCGGGGCGACGTCGCGGCTGGCGTCCCGCAGGTCCCGCTCGCGGATCTCGGCCAGCGTGTGCTCGAGCGGCGGCGCGTCGCCCCGGGCGGCCAGCTCGGCCTGGCGGCGGCGCGCCCGCTCGGCGTCCGACGCGGTCAGGAAGAACTTGGCCTGCGCGCGCGGGAAGACGACCGTGCCGGTGTCGCGGCCCTCGACGACGACGCCGCCGTGACCGCCCAGCCGCCGCTGCAGCTCGAGGAGCGCCGCCCGCACCTCGCGGTGGCGCGAGACCTTCGACGCCGCCTGCGACGCCTCGGGCGTGCGGATCGTCGCGGTGACGTCGCGGCCGCCGAGGCGCACGTGGTTGACGTCGCCCTCGAAGGCGAAGTCGATGTCGAGCGCGGCCGCGATCGCCGCGAGCCCGGCCGCGTCGTCGAGGTCGACGCCGGCGTCGAGCGCCGAGACGGCGACCGCGCGGTAGATGGCGCCGGTGTCGAGCAGGCGGTAGCCGAGCCGCTGGGCCAGGCGGCGCGCCACGGTCGACTTGCCGGCGCCGGCCGGGCCGTCGATGGTCACCACGATCGCGGACATCGCGGCACACTAGAACAAGGTCGGCGGCAGGACAACCGCCCCGCCCCGCGGCTGGCGGCCTGCTACCATCGGCGCGTGGACGAGCCCACCCCCACGGAGCGGCGCTGGCGTGCGTTCGCCGACGCGGTCGCGCTGGCGCTCGGCGCCAACGTGTGGGTCTCGCTCGTGCTGGTGCCCGCGATCCTGATCGGCGCGATGGGCTCCGGCGTGAAGGTCGCGCTCGTGCTCCTGCCGCTGGTGCCGCTCGGCGCCGGCATCTGGCAGCGCTCGGAGCTGATCCTGCTCGGCGCCTTCCCGTCGGCCTTGCTGCTGCCGATCTCGGTGACGCCGGCGATCGCGTCGCCGCACCAGTACGGGCCGATCCGGCTGTCGGTCGTCACGCTCGGCGTCGTCGCCTACCTGCTGTCGGTGTCGTTCTTCATGGCGTTCCGCGAGCCGGCGCGGCCGATCGGCACCCGGCCGCTCGCGTCGTCGTCGGTGGCGCCCGCGCAGCGGTGGCAGCGCCGCGAGCGGGTCTACTGGATGCTGACCGGCCTCGCCGTGCTGTGTCCGGCGATGGGCCTCTACTGGGTCAACTTCGACCACGGCGTGCAGCAGTTCCTGGCGTCGATGTACCCGGGGCGGGTCGCGTCGATGGCGACCTTGCTCAACGTCGCCGTGCTGACCCTGTGGCTGGTCGTCTACCTGCACGTCTTCCTCGGCGTCCTCCGCCCGCACCGCACCGGCGACCGCGACCTCGTCACCCACCTCGCGATGATCCGGCAGGACGCCGCGCGCGGGCGGCCGCGGCTGCGCTTCCACGTCGCGGTGGTCGCCGCGCTGGGCATGATGGCCGTGCTCGTCTACCTTCGTCACCTCTGACGCCCGTGTCGCCCGACATGCAACCCCGGGATCCCCATGCGCCGATACTTCTTCGAAGTCCTCGCCCTCGCGCTCATCGCCGGCAGCATGTTCTTCTTCAAGGAGGCGATCGACTACCTCGCGCAGCGCGACTACGTGGCGGCGATGGTGGTGGTCGTCATCGGGATGTCGGTCATCACGATCGGCAAGGAGATGGCGCGGCTGGCGCTCGTGCAGCGCGACTGACGCTGCTGGCGGCGGCGCTCGCGACGGCGTGTGGCGGCGGCGGCGCGCCGGCGGCGCCGACCGCGCCCACCTTGACGATCGCGCAGCTCGCGCCGGCCGCCTCGCCCGACGACGTCGTGGTCGCGCGGGTCAACGGACGGCCGGTGTGGGGCTCCTGCGTGGCGGCCCAGGCGCGCGGCCGCCACGTCGACGCACGCACGGCGCTCGGCGACTGCGTCGACCTCGAGCTCGGCGCGCAGGAGGCCGAGCGGCGCGGCCTGGACGAGGATCCCGACGTCCTCGAGCAGGCGCAGCAGGCGATGGTCGCCCGCTTCGTCGACCGCGACTTCACCGCCGTCTACCAGAAGCCGTCCGACCTGCCGTCGAGCTTCGTCGATCCGATCATGAAGCGGAACGAGTGGCGGCTGCACCGCGACGAGTACCGCGGCAGCTTCTACGCGCGCGTCGAGGCCGACGAGAAGGAGGTCCCGCGCGGCAGCGCCGCCGACCAGGAGGCCGAGCGGATCGCGCAGGCGGCGTACGCCAGGCTCGCCGGCCGCCACGACCTCTTCCGCGGCGACGTCGAGGCCGCGCTGCGGGCGGCGGCCGGCCCGACCGTGAAGCTCGACTTCGCCGACTTCAAGCCGACGACCGGCGACAACGTCCAGCACTACTACCGCGACGCCCTGTTCGCGCTGCACACGATCGGCGAGGTGTCGCCGCCGACCCGCGGCCCGTACGGCTGGGACCTGGTGCTGTGGACGACGCGCCTCGAGCCGCTCGACCAGACGCGCGACGACGTGCTGGCGCAGCTCTGGAAGCCGATGCGGCAGCGGTTCTTCCTCGACTGGGCGGCGCAGGCCGGCAAGGGCCACGACGTGCAACTGCTCGCCGACGGCCCGACGACCGAGCGGCTGCTCGGCGGCAGCGACGCGGCGGTGCCACCGCCACCGAGGACGGGGCCGTGACGACGTTCGCGCGCATCCTCGGCGACGCGGTCGCGGCCACGCCGGGCGCGATCGCGGGCGCGTTCGCGGCGAGCGACGGCGAGCTGGTCGACGCGACCGACGCCCCCGACCGCCACGAGTGGGCGCTCATCACCGCCCACTACGGCGTCATCCTCGCGAACCTGGAGGCGTGGCTCGCCACCAAGTACTTCGGCGGCGTGCGCTGGTTC